>CALVIV010000013.1 GCA_944331935.1 uncultured Bacilli bacterium
GATGATTTAACTCTTTTGTGATATTTTGGGTGCATTTTATGTGTTTCAACTAAAACTGTAATAGTTTTATTGTTTTTTGTACTAACAACTTTACCAACTAATTCATGTGTCATTTTCTTTTCCATAACTTACCTCCTAATCAACCTTTTCTTCTTTCTCACGTTCTTTTAAAACGGTTTTTAGTCTTGCTACTTGGTGTCTTAATTCTCTTAGTCTAGAAGGTTTTTCTAGGTTACCCATTGCGCCACTAAATCTTAAGTTGAATAGTTCTTCTTTAGATTCTTTTAGTTTAGCATTGATTTCTTCATTTGATAATTCTCTAATTTCTTTAACCTTCATTTTCGACACCTCTACTTTCTTTCTTTACAAATTTGCAAGTTATTGGTAATTTATGGCTTGCTAGTCTTAATGCTTCACGAGCAACTTCTTCAGAAACACCTGCTATTTCAAACATGATTTTTCCTTCTTTAACTACTGCTACCCATTCTTCAACATTACCTTTACCTTTACCTTGACGAGTACCGATAGGCTTTTTAGTTAGTGGCATATGTGGGAATATGTTTATCCATACCTTTCCACCACGTTTCATATAACGAGTCATGGCAACACGAGCTGCTTCGATTTGATTTGCTGTAATCCATGCTCCTTCTTTAGCTTGTAATCCATACTCACCAAAGTGTAATTCACGATTACCTCTTGATTTGCCTTCGTAAGGTAATCTGTGAACACGACGATATTTAGTTCTTGATGGTATTAACACTCTAATTACCTCCTTTAGCTTTTCTTTCTTTTACTTCTTTAGTATCTTTGCTTACTTTATTCTTTGATGGTAGGATTTCACCTTTGTAAATCCATACTTTTACACCAATTTTACCATATGTTGTATCTGCTTCACTTGTAGCATAATCAACATCTGCTCTTAATGTATGTAGTGGGATAGTTCCTTCTGTATATCCTTCGCTACGAGCCATATCAGCACCACCTAAACGTCCTGATACTTTTGTTTTGATACCTTTAGCTCCTGCTTTCATAGCATTTCTAATTGCACGTTTTTGAGCCATTCTAAATGATGCTCTATTTGTAATTTGACTTGCAATTGAATCTGCAACTAATTGTGCATTAAGGTCAGCTTTTTTGATATCAACTATTGATATTTGAATATTTTCACCAACGACTTTTGATAGTTTATCCTTAAGTTTTGTAATTTCTTCTCCACCGCGACCGATGATAACACCTGGACGTGATGTATGGATAGAAACTTCACATTTCTTTGGAGTTCTTTCTATTTCGACTTTGGCAAGTCCTGCATTTTTAAGATTTTTTTCAAGGTATTCTCTAATTTTAATATCATTTACTAATGTCTTAGATACTTCACCTTTAGGAGCATACCATTTAGCTTCCCAATCTTTGTTGATGCCAAGTCTTAGTCCGTTTGGATTAACTTTTTGTCCCATTATAGTTCCTCCTTATTATTTTGTAGCTTCAGCCACTGTTATTACGATGTGGCTTGTTCTTTTATCTTTATGTCCGATGCGGCCACGTGAGTCAAATAATACTCTTTTCATTACTGGACCAGCATCTACACGTGCTTCCTTTACATATAAATTGTTAGCATCCATACCATTATTGTTAACGGCATTGGCAACTGCTGAATTTAAAACTTTCTTAGCAAGGATAGCAGCTTTCTTATTTGTATTTTCTAATATTGCTAGAGCATCACTTACTTTTTTACCACGAATAGTATCGATTACTAAACGAGCTTTGATAGGTGATATTCTTTGCATTTTAGCGATTGCTTTTGCTTCCATTTTCTAACTCCTCCTAGTTTTATTATTTTTTGTCAGAGCCATGTCCACCATTTTTACGAGTTAAAGCAAATTCTCCTAATTTGTGTCCAACCATGTCTTCAGTAACATAAACGGGGATAAATTCTTTACCGTTATGAACTGCAAAGGTGTGGCCGATAAATTCAGGAAAGATAGTAGAACGGCGTGACCAAGTTTTAATTACTTCTTTTTTTCCAGTTTCATTTAATTTTTGAACCTTTTTTAATAGTCTTGGAAAAACATAAGGTCCTTTTTTTAAACTTCTAGCCATATTTTATCCTCCTATTTACTATTACGACGACGTACAATAAATTTGTCTGTCTTTTTATTATTTCTTGTTTTATATCCAAGAGCAGGTTTACCCCATGGAGTAAGAGGTGCCTTACGTCCAACTGGAGCACGTCCTTCACCACCACCATGTGGATGGTCGTTAGGGTTCATAACTGAACCACGAACTGTTGGGCGAATTCCCATATGACGTTTACGTCCTGCTTTACCAAGTTTAACTAGGCTGGCATCTTCGTTACCAACAACACCAACTGTAGCCATACAAGTACCAAGTACTTTTCTTTGTTCTCCACTTGATAATCTAATCATTACATATTTTCCTTCACGTCCAAGGATTTGAGCAGAACTACCAGCACTTCTTGCTAAAGCTGCTCCTTTACCTGGGCGAAGTTCAATGTTATGAATAACAGTACCTACTGGAATATTCATAATAGGAAGAGCATTTCCTACTTTGATATCTACGTTTTCACCACTTATTACTTTATCTCCTACTTTTAAGTTCTTAGGAGCGATGATATATCTTTTCTCACCATCCATATAGTTAATTAATGCAATGTTTGCGGTTCTATTTGGATCGTATTCTATGCTTGCTACAACACCAGCGATATCTTTCTTATCTCTTTTAAAGTCGATAATACGATATTTTCTCTTAACTCCGCCACCTTGATGACGAACAGTTATTTTTCCTTGATTATTACGTCCAGAGTTTTTCTTAAGTGTTACGGTTAAGCTTTTCTCTGGAGTAGATTTAGTAATCTCTTCATTTGTTAGAGTACTCATTCCTCTACGTCCTGGTGTAGTAGGTTTATAATTTCTTATTGCCATATTTTAGTTCCTCCTTCTAACCAAGATCAATTTGTTCACCATCTGCTAGAGTTACAATAGCTTTCTTATATCTATTTGTAAGTCCAGTATAGCGACCAACTCTTCTTTTTTTAGGTTTAAGATTTAATGTTCTTATTTCTTTTACATGTACTTTAAAGATTTTTTCAATAGCTTGTTTAATTTCAATTTTATTAGCTTTAGAAGAAACCTTAAATACATATTGATTTTTCTCTCCTAGAGCTCCACTTTTTTCAGTGATAACAGGAGCTTTAATTATTTCTAAGTATTTAGTATCCATTATTTAAGAGCCTCCTCTATCTTTTTAATAGCTTCACTTGTAAAGACTACTACATCAGAGTTAACTAAGTCTAAAACATTTAATTCATTAGCTGCTATTAAGGCAACATTTGGAATGTTTCTAGATGCTAATATTACATTTTCTGTAAAGTCATCTACTACAAATAGTACTTTCTTATCAGCTACTTTTAATGTGTTTAATAAAGTCATCATTTCTTTTGTCTTTGGAGCCCTAAATGTTAACTCTTCCATAACGATTACTTCATTATCATTAAATTTATGACTTAAAGCACTCTTTAATGCTAATCTTCTTTCTTTACGGTTTTGTTTTTTACTGTAATCTCTTGGTACTGGAGTTCCATAACGTCCTCCACCTACCCATTGTACAGCTCTTATTGAACCTTGACGTGCATGTCCAGTTCCTTTTTGTCTCCAAGGTTTACGTCCTCCACCGCTAACTTCTGAACGGTTTTTAGTAGAGTGTGTTCCTTGTCTTAATGATGCTCTTGCTAAAATAATTGCATCATATAATACTTTATCATTTGGGGTAATAGAAAATATTTCTTCATTTAATTTTAATTCATTTACTTTTTCACCTTTAAGATTTAAAAGATCTATCTTTTTCATACTTTTTTCCTCCTTTCACTACGCTTTAATAAATTTAATTATAGGTAGTGATGATTATTCGTTTGTTGCTTCGCCAGACTCAGTAGTTGTAGCTTCTTCTACTACTTCTTCAGTATTAGTGTTTTCTTCTACTTCTGTAGTAGTTTCTGCTTCTTTCATCTCTTCATAAGTGATTAAGTCTTTAGCAGTGTTTTTCTTACCTGGTTTCTTTACAGCTGTTTTAATTACAACTAATCCTTCTTTTGGTCCAGGAACATTACCTTTAATTAAAATTACATTATTTTCTAAGTCTACTGCTACGATTTCAAGATTTTGAACAGTAGAGTTTACGTTACCCATTTGTCCTGGTAATTTCTTACCTTTTAATACGTGCATTGGTCTCATTGTTCCTAAAGAACCAACTCCACGATGATATTGTGAACCATGTCCCATAGGTCCACGGCTTTGATTGTGACGTTTGATTACACCTTGGAAACCTTTTCCTTTGCTTACTCCACTAACGTCTACAATTTCACCAGCTTCAAATATGCTAGCATCTAATACTTGTCCTAAAGTGTAATCAGCTACATTTACGCCTTTTATTTCTCTTAAGAAGCGCTTAGGTTCAGTATTAGCTTTACTGGTATGACCCATTTTTGGTTTATTACTTAGTTTTTCTCTAACTGTCTTATAACCTAATTGAATTGCTTCATAACCATCTGTTTCATTAGTTTTGATTTGTGTTACAACATTAGGTTCAACTTCTACAACAGTTACAGGAATAAGTTTACCATCAGTAGTGAATACTTGAGTCATTCCTTTTTTTGTACCTAAGATTCCTTTCATTTTTAACTCCTCCTATTTTAGATTGTTTTGATTTTGATATCGACACCACTTGGTAAATCAAGATGAGCTAGAGCATCAATCGTTTCTTTACTTGGGTTCTTAATGTCAATTAATCTCTTGTGTGTTCTTCTTTCGAATTGTTCACGGCTATCTTTATATTTGTGAACAGCTCTTAAAATTGTGAATTTTTCAATTTCTGTTGGTAGAGGTACAGGTCCAACTATATCTCCTCCAGTTCTTTTAATTGTTTCAACAATTTTAGTTACAGCATTGTCAAGTATTTTATGATCATATGCCTTTAACTTAATACGAATCTTTTGTGTTGACACTATTTACGTCCTCCCTTCGCCTATATCTAGTATAGACTTGCTCCGTGTGAATAACCCGATAACCAGTTAACAACTCTTCCTGGTGTATCGACAACCTCCCACATCTAAGCAGTCACACGTAATTAATAATAGCATAGAAAATGCCAGAATACAAGCATTTTTTGAAAGTTTTTTGCAAAAAAAATTGACAATCTTACTTGATAAAGCAGATAATTAGATAAAGAAGTTGTGTAAAGGAGTCTAGATATGTTTACAGAAAAAGAAATAGATAATAAAAATATGAATAATATAGATGTGTTTTTTGGTTATGCGGCTTTTACTCCTCTTTATAAAAGTCCTTTAATTAATAATGATTTATATGGCTTTTATGAAGATTTTACTATGGGTAGTATTAAAGATATAGATATTCCTATAAATATTGATAAAGATAAAACAGTTAGAATTTGGAGCAGTAAAAATAACACTCAAGAGTATTTAAACTTTCTTTACTTTTGCTATAAACTTCCTAATGAGATATCTGTTATATTTGTAAATGAATATGATGAATATGTTTATAGTGCAGGTGCATTAAATTACAAAGAAGTTAAAGAATTATTAAAGTATGAACATAAAATTACTAAGGAAGAAAAAGATAGATATAAAAATGAATGGATAAAACTAGTAAACGGAAATAGTGAAATAAGGCTTTTTAAAAATGGTAAAATTATTAGTACTAACTATGACTATTTAGATAAATATATTGATAAGTATTATGATAAAATAATATAAGGAAAACGGTTGCTACTCTTATGGGTAATGATACTGAGAATAATTTATGTGATTATATTTATAATTTTTTAATTGAAAGAAAAAAGAATACTATGTAGTGTCAGTTTTGTTTTTCTAATTCTTAATAATATTATTTATCAAGCCGATATAATAGTGTAAACAGATGAAATTGACCTGTAAATCGAAATATGATATAGTATGCAACAATTAAAGAGGTGTGACTATGAATAATGATGAAGCAAGACTTTTTATAAGTTTAATGATGGAAGGCTATAAAAAAAGAAAAGAACAAAACAGGCTATATTCTGCCGATGATTTTATTCCTGAAAATATTATTACAACTTATTATGATTTTGTGATTAAACCAGAATTTTCTTTTGTTATTGAAGAGTATAAAAAGCAATATGTCTTTAATGAGGCTAGAGTTGAACCTAATGTTTCTAAGGAAGAGGTAGCGGGATTAGGTACAATTTATGATTATATTCAAGCTTTTGATTTTGATAAAGATTATTTTAACATTTTTACAACTTCGCTAATCTTACATCAAAAATTATATTCTAAATGTCCTAATCCTCATTTCGGTGGCACTTTAAGAGATTGTGATGCAATTTTATACGATTTACCTATTGATGTACCAACTGCTAAAGTTGCTAAAGAAAGATTTAATCAGTATATTGCTACATCTAATGATATTTTTATTCCATTAGAAAATGGAGATATTTTTAAATACATTAATAATACTATTACTTTAACAGCAGATTTAATTTATTTACAACCTTTTGCAGATGGCAATAAACGAACATTTAGATCTTTACAAAATTTATTGTTTAAAAGAATCGACTTACCGCCTGTCTATATTGAAGTTAGTGAAAGAGAAGAATATAAAAAGAATTTGACTCTTGCTCTTACTGAACATGACTATAACTCTTTGATTAGATTTTATTACTATAAAATATGTGATGCTATTATGAATTTAGATATTAATAAATCTGAAATCGCTACAAATTCTCAAAATAAAGTAAAATCTTTAGGCAGTTTACATTGATTTGTTGTAGGAAGGTGTATTGATGAAAAAATTAATAGATTTACATATTCATAGTAATTTATCTGATGGGGAATTATCTCCTAAAGAAATAATTGATAGAGCTGTTAATAATGGGGTTAGTGTTATAGCAATTACAGACCATGATACAACTCTTGCTTATAATGATGATTTATTTAATTATGCGAAAGAGAATAATGTTAAATTAATCACCGCTGTAGAAATATCTACTAAGTATAAGGGAATAGGTATTCATGTATTGGGATATAACTTTGATATTAACAATAAGCTATTGACGGATAAGTTATACTCTAATAGAAATGCTAGACATATTTATTTACATAATGTTGCTACTAAATTAAAAGAGTTTGGCTATGTCATTGATGTAGATTCTTTAGATAAGATTGATGCTGTTACTAAAGCTCATATCGCTTCTAATATTGTAGATAATAAAGATAATAAAAAGCGACTATTGAAAACTTTTGGTTATATTCCAGAAAGAGGAAAATTTATTGAAACTATTATGAATGAAGGATGTCCTTGCTATGTAAAGAAAGAGACTATAAGTCCTATGGAAGCTAGTAGTTTGATAAGAGAAGCTGGTGGTAAAGTAGTTCTTGCTCATCCTGTCGCTTATAAATATGAAGATGGCTTAACCGATAATGATATATTAAATCTAGTTAAAGAAATGAATCCTGATGGTATTGAAGCTAATTATGTTTACTTAGATAGAAATGGGAATAAAATTAATGAGTCTATACACTGGAATGACTTTGCTAAACATCATAATCTTATAACGACGATAGGTTCTGATTTTCATAAAGTAGATAATGTTCATCCTGATATTGGTCTTATCAATGAAGATATTATATTAGATAATAAGGAAGTTAATACCATTATTTATAACCTTTTAAATTAAGTTTTTGCACAGTTTTTGTGGAAAAACTTTTTTTATTTTCTTCTTTCAATATTATAATCTTCTTCTTTCTTACTTGCTCTTATAACACTACCTTTACCATATTTCTTAATAATACTATCCATTACTTCTTCTACTTTGTCCTCTACTTTTACATCAGACTCTTCAAATAAAGATATTTGACTAATGGCTTTTTCTTTTAAATCACCTAATCTTACTCCTATATTTCTGATAGGGTCTTCTTTCCAACTAGCTTCGAAGATGGTTTTAACGGCTTTATAGATTTCTTCTGTTACATTAGTAGGATTATCTAAAGTAATTTGATGAGAATAGTTTTTAAATAAATTATTTCTATAAGTAACTGCGATAGTTCCTGTATATAGTTTTTGGTCTCTTAAAGTAAATGATACTTCTTCTGTTTCACTAAATAGTATTTTTAATAAGTCTTCTTTTCTAGTTACATCATAAGGCAATGTTCTTGAAATACTAATACATTTATTTTTAGCATTTCGTGGTTCTACTTTACTATAATCTATTCCTAATGCTGCTTCTTTAAAATAATCCCCCTGACTTTTAAAATGTCTTCTTAGTAGGTTGATGTTAGCTTCTGCTAAATCTTTAATAGTATAGATGCCTAAGTCATTTAATTTTTTAGCAGAGCTTTTACCTAGCATAAATAAATCATTTACTTTTAAAGGCCACATTTTAGTCTTAACTTCATTTAAATAGAGAGTATGTACTTTATCTGGTTTTTCAAAGTCACTGGCCATTTTTGCACATAGTTTATTCTCTCCTATTCCAACATTGACAGTGAAACCAAACTTTTCTTTAATTTCATCTTTTATTTTGTGAGCTAGAGATACATAATCATTACCATAAAGAAGTGTTGTCCCAGTAAGGTCAAGAAAACACTCATCAATAGAGTATTGTTCTATTATAGGTGTGTACTGTGAAAGATAATTATATAACTTCTTAGACTCTTCTTTATAAAAGGCATAGTTAGGAGGAAATACTTGTAAGGTTTTACATTTACTTCTCGCACTATATAATGTCTCTGCTGTTACTATTCCATATTTTTTAGCGATAGGACTTTTAGCAAGGATAATACCACGTCTTGCCTTTTCATCTCCTCCTATTACTGAAGGAATCTTTCTAATATCCTGTTTATAGCCATGATTTAAAAGATAAACAGCAGTCCAAGATAGAAAGGCATTATTAACATCGATATGAAAAATAATTCTTTGCATAGTTTTTCCTCCTCTTTACTCTATTATATAATACGTTAGTTCTATTTTAAAGAGAAAAAAATAACCATTTCTGGTTACTTTACTCTAGTAGGAATCATCATTTTAGTAAATACTCTTCCCTTTTCTTCAATAGATTTATCTTCACTTGGGAAGTCTTCCATAAATTTAACCCACTTATCTGCTACTTCTTTATATGACATATCGCTTATAGTTGGTTTAGCAAAGGAACTCTCTTTATATATAACTCTATCTCTTGGATAGTCTCTACTACGAACATCTTCTAATTCTTTTCCACAAGCGACACATTTACAAGTCCAATAAACTTTTCCTTCGTAAGTATCTTCACTGTATCTATAAAAATACCAAGCGGGATGAGGACATTTTTCTTGTTCAGCAGCAATTATTTCCTCATATAAACTACGACATTTTTTATTAGTAGCATTAAGTTTATTATCTGTATCAACAAATTCCTTTACAATTTCCTTTTCAAGCAGTTCATCTCTTTTTGTAATTATTGCGATTCTGCTTTGAACTAATTCGACATATTCTTGTTTTTTTAATTTTAATTCTTCATCAGTCATAATTAAACCCTCCTACTTATAGTATGCCTTATTTAACAAACTAAATCAAGTTATTACCAGTCATTTCGTCTGGTTTTTCTATATCCATATATTTTAATATTGTAGGAGCGATATCTCCTAGTTTACCTGTTTTTATTTCTTTTATATTATGATCTGTAATAATAAATGGAACAGGACTAGTTGTGTGAGCAGTTATAACTTCTCCTTTATCGTCTTCCATAATTTCAGAGTTACCATGGTCTGCTGTTATAAACATCGTAAAGTCTTTTTCTTTACTTGCTTCATATAGTCTTCCTATATTTTCATTAACTGCTTTTACAGCTTCCACAACTTTATCAAATTTACCAGTATGTCCTACCATATCACAGTTAGCAAAGTTTAGAATGATTAAATCGTATTTATCCATAACTTCTATTAGTTTATCTGTTACTTCATAAGCACTCATAGCAGGATACATATCATAGGTTGCAACATCTTTTCTTGGAACGATTATTTTATCGGTATTAGGAATATCTTTTTCTTCTCCTCCATCAAAGAAGTAAGTAACATGTGGATATTTACTAGCTTCTGCTATTCTTAATATTTTTAGACCTTTTGATGCAGCATACTCTCCTAAGGTATTAGTTAAGTGCATTGGTGGAAAAGCAGGGGTAGCGATAACTGTATGTTCTGGTGTCATCATCGTAACTAGTTTTACATTTTTAAAGTCAACTCTTGGGAACTCTTTAAAGTCTTTATTAGTTAAAGCGGTGAATGTTTGAGTAATACGGTCTGGTCTAAAGTTAAGCATTACCATACCATCGTTTTCTTTAAGGGTTCCATCATCTATTAATTTGGCAGGAATAATGAACTCATCAAAGATATTTTTCTTATAAGACTCTTCTATATAATCTTTATATGAATCTATTTTAGGACCCTCTCCATGTACTAATAAATCATAATATTTCTTTGTTACATTCCACATTCTTTCTCTATCCATAGAATAATATCTTCCAGAAATATCTGCTAATTTACCGAAACCCACTTCATTTAGTTTATTGGTCAATTCATCTAAGAATTTAAGAGCGACATCTGGAAGAGTATCTCTACCATCTAGAAAAGCATGTACATAGACATTATGAAAGTTTTCTTTTTTACATAAGTCTAACATGGCAAAGAAGTGATTAATATGAGAATGAACTCCTCCATCACTTAATAAGCCGAATAAATGGAGACTTGAATTATTTTCTTTACAGTGGTTAATGATATCTAATAAAACTTTATTTTTAAAGAAACTACCATCTTCTATAGCATGATTAATTTGCATAAGGGGTTGGTCTACAACACGTCCTGCTCCTATATTTAAATGTCCTACTTCACTATTACCCATTTGTCCTGCAGGAAGTCCTACTGCTTCACCACTTGCTTCCAAAGTAGTATGAGGATATTCCTTCCATAAATTTATAATATTTTCTGGGTTAGCAGCAATTATAGCATTACCTTTCTTTTCTTCTCTATATCCAAAACCATCTATTATTGTTAATAATACTTTTTTCATTTACTTTTTCCTCCTCTTTCTTTTTGATATCTGCTAAAATATTTATCTAAATTCTTACTACAATCTATTATATCGTTATTAGTAATTCCCCATCTACTATAATTAGGCATTGCACCTTTAGGAAATCTTGTATCCAATATTTCTTTATATTCTTTTAAGCCTTCTTCCTCATTATCTAATATTTTCTTAGCAACTATTAAAGCTATTAAATAATTTTTAACTACTAATAAATAGTTCATTACATCTATACCTTTATTACTAATATTATCAAACTCTAACTTTTTAATTTGCGCTAATGAAAAATTTCTTATATCAAGATTATGAGAACAAAGTATGGCAGCTAATGATATATTTACAATACCACTAAGAGCATTTATGTTATTTTCTTTAATAGAACAACATATTTGCATAGCATAACTTGGTACTTCTTGACTTAAAGGATAACAATTCATAAAATGACCATTTCTTTTCATATCTATTGCATGAATTATCTCATGTAATAAAAGTTCTGGCATACTATAGCAAGAGGCAATGTATGATTCACGAAAAGTAGAAAGATTATAGGTTTGTCCTAATTTCATCTCTTCAAAATAATCATTAAATAAAATATGATCTTTCTTTTCTAAAATGGAAAATATTTCTTTTTTTAATTCTTCATCAGATAATTTTTCACTAAAACTTATAACATCATTTATACATTCTTGCTCGTCTTTTGATATGTTTCTATTACCATTATTAATAATATTAGTAGAGTGCAATACTATATTTTTACAAAGAGAAAAACAAAACCTTAAATCTTCTTTTATACTATCAAAAGTTATTACTTCTATGTCTTTATAGTTTTTTCTTTCTTTATTCAAAGATAATTTTTGTTTATATAACATTGGATTATTATATATTGTTAAGTTTCTTCCTTTTAAGAGCTCTATCATTCCTATTAATATTTCTCTATCTTTGAAAATGTAATATTTGATATTTTCATCTTTTGTATTTCTAGATAGTTCATTTAAGTACTTTAACTTTGCTTCTAAATCTTTCTTATTCCACATATTAAGCACTGCTTTCTAATATAGTTGTTCATTTAAACAGAATATAGCATATATTGGTAAATACCTTACGTTTTTCTTTGTTGAAAAGTTACTTTCTGTAATACGATAGGCATCTGTTACAATGTATTTTTTCATGAATACTGATAGACTCTTTACTTTAGAACCTTGTTTAGTAGCAAGTTCTATAGGAATAATCTTACCCATTCTATTTTGAATAACAAAGTTTACTTCGGCTTTTCCTTCTGACTGATAATAGTATAGCGAATAACCTGATTCTACTAAAGTATGAGCGATATGATTTTCATATAGGGCTTGCTTAACATTCTCATCTACTCTTAATCTATCTTTAGTTAAGTTATATCTCATACTTAAAAGTCCATCATCTGGTAGATACAGTTTAAAACTATCAAGTTCTCTACAACTAGATAAAGGAGACTTTGCTACTCTTATTTTATATGAACGATAGACTAATTGATTAGTTACAAGGAAGTTAATAGAGTTTTCAAATTCTTTAGCACGTCTACCATACCCTAAGACACCATACTGGAATTTTTTATTATCTTTTTCTAGTTGTTTAGGGATACTTTCTATTACTTCAATACCACGTTCTATATCGATTAGGTTTTTACTATTAAGTAGTTCACTTTTATTAATATCAAAGACTCTTTCTTTAATACTATCTAGGTATCCATAGTGCTTATTGGTTGCAAAAGCTTCTACTACTTCAGGAAGTCCTCCTGTTATTAAATAGTCATAAAAATAATCTAGGGCTTTAGTATGAACACTACAACTTCTATGATTATCATAAGCATATCTTATCTTCTCTGCTACTTCTTTTTCTCCTATAGCCCACAAGAATTCTTCATAATCCATTTCAGTCATAATTTTATATTGGAATTCTTCTCCTCTAAACTTTAATAGAGAATCTCTACTAGATGTTATGGCGATAACATGATAATCATTTTTATCATACCCAAATAGTTTTATTCCTTTAATAATCTCTTCATCTGTAACATTATCAAAGATTAATAAGGTATCATTTTTAATAATAGGAACTTCTGATATTATACTTAAAGCTTCTGCTAGTCTTGTAATAGACCTTTCTTTTTTAAACAAGTCTTTTAAAATAGTATTATGGTCAGTATTAAAGTAAGCGACATATTGATAGTTTTGTTTACCAAAGTCTAATGCTGTATAAGTCTTACCTACTTGTCTTGTTCCAATGATTAATAATGGTTTTCTTATTAAATCTGTTTTCCATTTCAATAAGAATTTATTAATTTTTCGTTCCATTTAGTGTAGTCACCTCCCACATCTTCTAATATAAGTATATATTTATTCTTTTGTTTAGTCAATATTTAAAAAAAAGAAAAAAAAGCTATAAAACTTTGGGTTAATTCTACAGCTTATAACTTACATCTTACATCTTTAAAACTAATTTTGCATATCAACATCTACTTGTTCTAAAAGACTTTCATATTTTTCTAATTTTTCATCTAATCTTTTTTGACACTTTTTAAATACTGTTACCAAGTCTTCACTATCGCCTGTTTTTTGGGCTTTATATAGAGCATTTCTATATTCATCATCATACTTATCATCTATAGCGATTAAGTCAATATTACATTCTAAGCATTGTTTTAGAATAATAAATCTACCTATTCTGCCATTGCCATCTTGGAAAGGATGAATTTTTTCAAATTTATAATGGAAATCTGCTATATCTTTTAAGGTAACTGTTTCTAGTTCGTTATAATCAGATAATAAATTAAACATCAAGTTATCAACTTCAACAGGCAATGCTAATTTTAAATCTACACCTCTTAATTTGTTTTCATATTTTTTCCACATACCAATATTGTGTATCTCATCATCAACTGTTCCTTTTTTTAGTAGTTTATGCCAATTAAATAACATAAACTTATCTAATTTTTCGCCACTATCATTAATTACTTGGTCAAAGACTTCTAAAGAGTTCTTTGTTTCAATTATATCGTCTAGGGAGTGGCTACCTTCAACTTTCTTTTCAGTTAAAAGTTTTTCTAATTCATCTTTAGAGAAAGTACTTCCTTCTAAATGATTAGAATGATATAAAAACTCTATTTTTAAATCTTCATATATTGAATTAGTAATTTTTGATAAATACTTCATTTTCTTACTATTAATTTTCATAACATCACCTACTTTTGTAATGATAACTTTTTAGTTAAACTTATTTCATTATTTGATTTTTCTTTGTTAAATTTTAATATCTCTTTTATATTTTCATCAGCAGTACCTACAAGCTTTACGACATTAGGCAATTCATAAAATGCAACTGTATTTTCTATACTAAATTCATCTTCTGTTATAGAGCATAAAAAAGTTTTCTTATTAAGAGCTATAGACATTCCTAGTTCAATATGAGCGCCTCTTCCTGCTGGCAATAGTATAACTACAACATCAGAATTCATTACACCTTCTTGTTCTAATTTAGCATATTCTCTTATTTCATCTATATTAATATCACTATTAATGTTCTTTACCCAATTGTAGGTTTGCTCCCAACCAGCTTCTTTTAACTTTTCTTGATAATATTCTACTAGTTTAGCATTTTTCATTCCAGACCCAACATAAAACTTCATTATATTTATTCCTTTCTGTTTAAATAACTTTTTGCTTTTATACTGTAATTATATCATTAATCAAACTAAATTACTATATTAAGGCAAAATAAAAAGACTACTACTGCTCGTCTTAATAGTTTTTACTGCCTAATTGCATCTTGATGAAATTCAAGACGAAGTTTATCTGCGACTGTGACAATAAATTCTGAATTAGTTGGTTTAGCTTTATCAATATCAACACTATGTCCAAAGATATCTTCCATTAACTGCCAATTACCTCTATTCCAACTTACTTCAATAGCATGTCTTATGGCACGTTCTACACGAGATACTGTTGTATCAAACTTCTCTGCTATATCTGGATATAGTTCTTTAGTAATTCCACCTATTACTTCAGGATGTTCATAAAGTACGGTAATACCTTCTCTTATATATTGATAGCCTTTAATATGTGAGGGAACACCTAATTCATGTAAAATCTTTGTTATTGATACTTGTAAGTTATTATATTTCATATCAATAGTTTTCTTATCATAATCATTCTTACTACTACACTCTAATATTCTCTTTTCTAGTTCTGTTAATTCAAAAGGTTTCAAGATAAAATAACTAATACCTAATTCACTAGCTTCTCTTATAACTTCTTGAGTATTAAATGAAGTTAAAACTATTACTTTCTTATCTAGTTTCTTTTCTTTCATATCTTTTAGAACACTCATACCATCTTTATTAGGCATTATAAGGTCTAGAACAATTACATCATAATCTTCTTGGTTATTTTCTATTAGGTTTAATCCTTCTATTCCATCATTTGCAGTTAAAGTAACTTCTATTTCTTTATTATCTTTAAAGTACTCCTTCACCATTTTAACTAGTTCAATATTATCATCAATCATTAATACGTTGGTCTTTTTCATTTTCTCTCCTTCCATATACTACCACGCATCTTAATTATATAACAGAAAGATAAATAGTTAAAGAGTAAAAAAAGAGAGAATTTGTCGAAAAAGAAAAAAGTTTTAATCTTTAATAGTTAAAACCTTTTTCTAAGTAATTCTAGTTTGAACATAATTCTCAATTTTTTAGCTTACTATTGTAACTTATCAAGAAACTCTTGTAAAGAAGGAAGTTTTAAAGATATTCCACCTAGTAGAAAGCCATCTATATTTTTTACTTGCTTTAATTCATCAATGTTATTTTCATTGGCACTTCCACCATATAAGACTTTCTTTTGATATGTTTCTTTTAACATGGTAGTTACTTTTTCAATATCATTATTAGTTGGAACAATGCCTGTACCTATGGCAAAAATAGGTTCATAGGCTATGATAAAGTCTTTAGATTTATCTATATCACTTAGTAGATAGTCCATATCTTTTTTTATTTTATCAACATATTCTCCGCTTTCATGTTCTTCTAAAGTATCCCCTATACAGATAATTGGTATTAAGTCATTAGAAAAAGCTTGTTCTAACTTTTGTTTACTTACATCAAGATTTTCATTCATCTTAGTAGTTCTTTCGCTATGATTAATTAAAGTGTAAACTGCACCCAATGACTTAATCGCTTTTGCAGTAACTTCTCCTGTATAAGCCCCCATTGTTTTACTACTTACATCTTGTGAGGCATAGGTTATGTTATTAGGTATTAATGGTAAGTAACAAATACTAGGTATTAAAATCATCTCATGATTATAGGTATTTAAGTTTTTATAATCTTCTAAGTACTTTAATATCTCATCTTTTGTAAAATTACTCTTGTGATTTAAGGCTACTATCATTTTTCTTTCCATCCTTCCATTTGTTTTTAAGTTTTTCCACTAAAACAGTGGTCAAAGATTGTTTTTTATTATGTTTAGTAATCGCTACTTTATAAACTTCTAAAACGCTATCTGCAAAGCTTGATAAAGAATATTTCTTAACTGAACCTTCCGCCTTATCAGTTAAATTTTCTAGTTCTAATTTATTAGTAGATAACTCTTCTACTATCTCTAAGCACTCTTTTTCATCTTTAAAGATACGTCCATTAAAGTTATCTACAACTACACTTTTAAAGGCATCATCATCAATACAGATTACAGGAAGTGAAGCTGCTAGGGCTTCTATTACTGTTAGTCCTTGTGTTTCGGTAGTAGAGGCAGTTATAAAGGCATTACTTACATGATAGTAATTTGGCATATCAACCCATGCTACTTTACCTGTAAATTTTATTCTGTCTTCAAGACCTCTTTCTTTAACATCTCTTTTATATTTTTCTTCATCTGGACCATAACCTACGATTAGAAGTTTAACATTTTTGTTCTTAGTCTTTTCAATGATATCAAAAAGAAAGGGAACATTTTTCTCCTGGGCAAGTCGTCCTACAAAGAGCATAACAAAGTCTTTTCTCTTATAACCTAGTTCATGTTTTAGTTTTAATATCTTTAACTTATCACTATTTTCTTTATAAAACCTTGAAGCATCTACTCCTGTAGGAACGATATATATATCTTTATCATAATGATATTCATCTCTAAATAAATGATATGTCTTTACGGTTGGAACAATAAAAGCATCTGCTGTATTATCACAATAAAACTTGCTTAAATATTCAACTGCTTTTTTACATCCCATATCAAAATATTTAATATTTCTTGAAACATACCAAGTATAATCTTTATACATAGTGTGATAGGTGTGTACTAAAGGAATATTATATTGTTTAGCGAATAGTCTTGCAAATATTCCCATACTAAGTTCTGTATGAGAATGAATTATTTCTAAGTTCCATGATTTTATTTTATTTATTACTTTTAAAGGATAGATACTAGACATTCTATAATCATATATTCCTAAAGGAATACCAGGAATTTTAAGTATTTTCTCTTTTTCATCATAATCATAGGTCTTACTATCTTGTCCTACGGTAACTATATAAACAGTATGACCTTTTTGTTCAAGAGCTTTTTTTAAGGTTTCAACACTTGTTATTACTCCGTTAACAGATGGTACATAAGAATCTGTAAATAGACCTATTCTCATAAAGTTTCCTCCTTTAGTAATATTTTATTTTTTAGGGATATTTTTTAGTCCTGGTAGTTCTTTTCCTTCAAGATATTCTAGAGTTGCTCCTCCACCTGTTGAGATATGATATAGTTTATCGGTTACGTTACAAGCGGTAGCGGCAGCGACAATATCTCCTCCGCCAAGAACTGTTTTAGCATTTATTTCTGTTAAGTAAGTTAGAACATCATCTGTGCCTTTAACATAATTTTTAAATTCATAAACTCCTAGTGGTCCATTCCACATAACTGTTTTGGCATTACTTAAATTATTCTTAAAGATATTAACAGTATTAGGACCAATATCTAAGCCCATTTCATTATCAGTTATTTCTGTTATATCTTTAACAGAACCTTTGGTATCCTCATATTTATCATTACAAACAACATCTACTGGTAATATTATTTTATCTTCATTTTCTTTTAATATTTTTTTACAGAAGTCAAGGGCTTCTTCATCTAATAGAGAGTTACCAATATTATAGCCTTCTGCTTTTAAGAAAGTAAAAGCCATGCCTCCGCCGACTAGAATTTTATCACATTTAGGTATTAAGTTTTCAATTAGTCCTATCTTATCACTTACTTTAGCACCTCCTAATATTATCATAAATGGTCTATCAGGATTAAAAAGATAAGATAAAGCATTTAACTCTTTTTCAACAAGTAGGCCTACACAACTAGGTAGATAGGTACTTATACCTACATTTGAAGCATGAGCGCGGTGAAGAGTACCAAAAGCATCATTAATAAAGATATCTCCTAAACTTGCCCAATATTTAGCAAGTTCCATATCACAACCACTTTCTTTTTTACCATCTAAATCTTCATAACGAGTATTTTGCATTAGAATAATATCTCCATCATTCATATTAGCGACAGCTTGTTCTAACTCTTCTCCTCTTGTAGCATTTACAAAAGTTACGTTTTTATCTAAAAGTTCACTAAGTCTAGTGGCAACAACACTAAGGTCATTTTTAGTCTTATCTTCTTCTGTTTTTACACGACCTAAATGAGACATTAAAATTATCTTTGCATTATGTTCTAAACAGTATTTAATAGTAGGTAAACTCTTTACGATTCTTGTATCATCAGTAATCTTACCATCTTTTATTGGAACATTAAAATCACATCTAATTATTACTTTTTTATTATCAATATTTAAATCTTTAACAGTTTTTTTCATATATAATCCTCCTAGTAATATTGTAGTATTTTTCTTATATTTTTTCAATATTGTTGCTATAACATTTTTGTAATATAAAAAGACGGTTCCTATCAAAAGTCAAACCAGTCTTATAATTAATTACTTAATAAAAACTCAAGTATACTTATAAATGGCGATATTGTTTCTTCACCGTTTATATATATTTTGTAATTATCTTTATATATTTCTTCAGTAATTATTGTTAAATAAAATTGACTTTCATGTTTTACATCTACTTTTGTAAATTTTGAAGCTAGTGAATCTTCTATTGTTAATTCTTATTAGTTTAGTCTTCCAAAATATAAAAGCATATTTTTTCCAAAATTCCATTTTATAAACGTTTTTCTTTTATAGTTGAATATAATGTTTTATTCTTTAAATCTGTTGCCTTTATATTGTTTTCTTTAGCAAAATCGTATAACCAATACATCCAGCCATAATCATTTTCTTCTACTGCTTTACCTATCGCTTGTTCAAAGTTTTCTATTAATATATCACGAGGTAAAGTTGATAGCATTTTCCAGATTTCCTCAGCACCTGGCCAATTCATATCTTGTAGCCATATAAAGAGCTTAGGGATTATATCGGCAATTTTAGGGTATCCTCTTTTTGTTAAGATTAAGGCTTCATAGTACCAATTACCCTTATCACCAACTTGAACAAACTTCTCATTATCAAGTCTTTCGTCTTCACTTAAAATATCTACATATTTTTTCATTTCATCAACAGATAAAGTCTCATTAATAAATTTATTATAAGTTTCATTACTATTCATCTAAAATTACTCCTATTATTAAAACTAAAAAGAGCCTAAAGCTCTTATAGATTAGCAACGTATTTCGCTACTCTTACATATTGGGCAGTATAACTCATTTCATTATCATACCATGCTACTACTTTAACTAGTTGTTCTCCATCTACTTCACTAATTGAAGTTAGCAAGCTATCAACTAAACTACCATAGTGCATACCAATTGTATCACTTGAAACAATAGGGTCAGTTGTATATCCTAAAGTTTCATTAGTATTATTTTTAAGGGTTTCATTTATTTCTTCTACAGTTGTATTTTTATTAAGCTTTAATACTAAGTCAACAACTGAACCTGTAGTTACAGGAACTCTCATAGCAGTACCTTCCATTCTTCCTTCAAGGTTAGGTAGTACTTTACCAATAGCTGAAGCTGCTCCAGTTGATGCTGGAACAATATTAGCAGCACTTGCTCTACCACGACGAGCATAGATTCCTTTTTTATGAGCAACGTCTAATGTAGCTTGGTCATTTGTATAAGCATGTACTGTTGTCATATAGCCTTGTTTAATACCAAAGTTATCATCTAATACTTTTAGAACTGGGGCTAGACAGTTAGTAGTACAACTAGCAGCAGAGATGATTTTTTCAGTTCCATCTAATATGTCATGGTTAACATTATAGACGATAGTTTTAACATCTCCTTTAGCAGGTGCAGAGATAATAACTTTTTTAGCACCGGCATTGATATGAGCCATCGCTTTCTCTTCACTTGTAAACTTACCAGTACATTCTAAAACGATATCAATATCTAAATCTTTCCATGGTAAGAGATTAGGGTCTGTTTCAGCATAGACTTTAATCTTCTTATCTCCTACTACGATATTATCTCCTTCAAAAGATATTTCATCAGCTCTATATCTTCTATGTGATGTATCATATTTAAGTAAATAAGCAAGTTGTTCAGCATCAGTTAAATCATTAATAGCCACTACTTCCATTTCTGGATCATTGTCTAGTAATCTAAATGCTAATCTTCCTATTCTTCCAAACCCATTAATTGCAACTTTTTTCATTATTCTTCCTCCTCTTCATCACTAGGTACAAACATACCATCTTCTTTTTCCACAGCTTTTACAGGTGAGTCTTTTTCAACTCCATTATTATAGGCCAAAACCATAACAGCGATAAGGACAACGACAAATATTCCTATAAATATTAGCATTGTACTCATACCAAAACCTCTATTATTTAGTCTACCCATTTTATCACCTCTTATTAAATTATTTCTACAGCAGCGAATTTATTGATAATTTCTTGATATATTTGATACCAAGAGTATACTCTGATAACATTTTTACCTGTACATCCCTGGTTATATGGAGCATCAAATACCATAACAGGAATAATCTTAGAGATATCATCAACATTACTAGCTTTATCTTCTATCATTAGGTCAAGTCCTATACTTAAACATTTTTCTCTTTTATTACTTGTATTAATTACTATCTCATCATATTCAATATTATACTTATCTAGCCAAGCTTTAACATAATAGTCTATCATACCACTATATTGATGAGTTAAATACTGGTTATCCCTTGCTGACAATATTATGATTTTATGTCCATCTTTACGTAGTTTATGAATAACTTCACTGGCATAGGGTCTTATTGGAATAGCGATTAATAAATCAAAAATGTATTGTCGCCAGAACTCTATGTTCTCTTCACTCGTTAAGTAAAACTGTTCTTCCATATAATAACCTTTAGGATTAAAGCCTCTATTGATATTTTGTTCTAAACAAAACTTAGAGCCACAGGCAAAATGCCACTCTGCTACATCATTTAATACGCCATCTAAATCAACACCTATACGCATTTTAACCAATCCCTTCTTTTATTATTGTAACAAATGTAACAAAAAAAAGGAATAGTGTTTGTAAAGATTTGACACTATTCCATGAATTCATCTTCTAGTTTTTCTAAAGGTTCTTCATCAGCGAACTCATCTTCTAGAGTATATTCTACATCACGGTATTTTTTAAGACCAGTTCCAGCTGGTATTAATTTACCAATTAGAACGTTTTCTTTTAATCCTTCAAGATGGTCTACTTTACCATGAATTGCGGCATCTGTTAAGATTCTTGTTGTTTCTTGGAATGATGCTGCTGATAGGAATGAATCTGTTTCAAGTGAAGCTTTAGTAATACCAAGTAATACTGGACGACCTGTAGCAGGGCGTTTACCACTGATTATTACTTCTTTATTACCTTCAGTAAATTCTCTAAAGTTAACAAGAGAACCAGGTAAGAACTTAGTATCTCCACCTTCAACGATTCTAATCTTAGATATCATACGACGAGCGATAATTTCAATATGTTTATCGGCGATATCAACACCTTGAGAACGATAAGTATTTTGTACTTCTTTTAAGATGTATTCTTGAGTTGTAATTGGGTCTGTTACATCAAGTAATTCTTTAGGTGAGATAGCTCCTTCTGTTAATTTATCACCGCAAGATACTGTATCACCTTTTTCTACACAAAGTTTTGCACCATAGTTAGTTGTATGTTCTTTAGTTTCAACTTTGTTTGTAATACTGATTTTATATTTACCATGATCTTCAGCAATTTTAGTAACTTTACCATCAATTTCAGCGATAGTTGCTTTACCTTTAGGGTTACGTGCTTCGAATAACTCTTGAACACGTGGAAGACCTTGAGTAATATCTTCACCACCGGCAACTCCTCCTGTATGGAAGGTACGCATTGTTAACTGAGTACCAGGTTCACCGATTGATTGAGCAGCCATAACTCCAACTGCTTCACCAATTTCAACAATGTTTCCTGTAGCAAGGTTTTTACCATAACATTTACGACAAACACCTTTTTCAGTATTACATGTTAGAATTGACCTTATTTCAACTTCTTCTATTCCTGCTGATACTATCTTATCAGCGATAGATTCAGTAATATATTCATCTTTATCAACAATTACTTCTTTAGTTTCAGGATTAATTACTTTCTTACTAGCAAAACGTCCTACGATACGGTCATATAAGCTTTCAATAACTGCACCTGTTTTTTCATTCACAAAGTCACGTACAACTAGTCCTTGTTCTGTACCACAGTCTTCTTCTTTAACGATGATATCTTGAGATACATCAACTAAACGACGTGTTAAGTAACCAGAGTCTGCTGTTTTTAAAGCTGTATCGGCACTACCTTTTCTAGCAGAGTGTGTTGATAAGAAGAATTCTGATACGGATAGTCCTTCTTTAAAGTTTGATGTTACTGGTATTTCAATTGGGTCTCCATTTGGTTTTTGCATTAGTCCACGCATACCTGCAACTTGAGTAAACTGAGAAATACTACCACGTGCTTTAGAGTGCATCATGATGAAGATTGGGTTATCTACTTGTTTTTCAGAGATATCTTCAAGTTCAGCTTGAACTTTATCTTTAACTCCATACCAAGTTTCAATAACTTTTTCATGACGTTCTTCTTCAGTAATTAAACCACGAGTATATTGTTTATTAATTTTATTAACTAAAGCTTGTCCTTCATCAATATATTCTTGTTTATGTTCACTTGTTGCAACATCACTCATTGAGATTGTAATACCTGCGATTGTTGAGTAATAGAAACCTAAGTCTTTCATCTTATCAAGCATTTCTGATGTTTCTGTTGTTTTATAACGTTTAAATACTTGGTCTATTACTTTTTCTAAGGTACCTTTAGCGAAAGGTTTAACTAGAGGCATTTTACTAATCTCTTCTTTGATATTAGCACCTTTAGGTAAGAAATACTTATTAGGAGTAATATTTTGAATATTATCATCTGTTGGTTCATTAATATATGGGAATGAATCTGGTAAGATTTCATTGAATTTAATTTTACCAACTGTTGTAATTAAGTATTTACCTTTTTGAGATGAAGTAAATAGTTTATATTTAAATGAATCTACAGGAACGGCTATTCTTGTATGAAGAGTTATCTCACGTCTTTCATAAGCCATTAGGGCTTCATTAGAGTCTTTAAATACTCTTCCTTCACCATCTTCTCCTGCTTTTTCCATAGTTATGTAATAGTTACCTAAAACCATGTCTTGCGCTGGAGTAACGATTGGTTTACCATCAGATGGTTTCAAGATGTTTCCTGAACCTAACATTAGCATTCTTGCTTCGGCTTGAGCTTCTTCTGATAGTGGTACATGGACAGCCATTTGGTCACCATCGAAGTCAGCATTGAAAGCAGGACAAACTAATGGGTGTAGTCTTATCGCTTTACCACCAACAAGAATTGGTTCAAAAGCTTGGATACCTAATCTATGTAGTGTTGGGGCACGGTTTAATAGGACAGGATGTTCTTTAATTACATCTTCTACAATATCCCAAACTACTGGGTCTCTATTTTCAATAAGACGTTTAGCAGCTTTGATATTATGGGCAATATCTCGTTCTACTAAGCCATGAATAACATGAGGTTTAAATAATTCTAGAGCCATCTCTTTTGGAATACCACATTGATACATCTTAAGTGATGGTCCAACAACGATAACTGAACGTCCTGAATAGTCAACACGTTTACCTAATAGATTTTGACGGAAACGTCCTTGTTTACCTTTTAACATGCTTGAAAGTGATTTTAAAGCACGATTTCCGGCACCTGTTACACTTCTACCACGACGTCCATTATCGAATAGGGCATCAACTGCTTCTTGTAACATACGTTTTTCATTTTGAATAATGATACCAGGAGCACCTAAATCTATTAGTTTCTTTAAACGATTATTACGGTTAATAACACGACGATATAAATCATTTAAATCACTTGTTGCAAAACGTCCACCATCAAGTTGAATCATTGGACGAAGTTCAGGTGGTATTACAGGAATACAATCTAAAATCATCCATTCTGGTTTTTGATTTGAACGATAGAAAGCATCTAGGACATCAAGTCTTTTTAATAGTCTAGTTCTCTTTTGTCCTTGAGCAGTTTCTAGTTCTTTATTAATTACATCAATATCATGTTTTAAGTCTACTTTCTTAAGTAGTTCTTTAATCGCTTCAGCACCCATACCTACTTTGAAACCGTTACCATATTTTTCATAATAGGCACGATATTCTTTTTCAGATAGAGTTTGTTTATTCTCTAGAGGAGCATTTCCTTTATCAATTACAACATAACTAACAAAGTATAATACTTCTTCAAGGTCTCTTGGACTCATATCAAGAACAAGTCCCATTCTTGAAGGTACTCCTTTAAAGAACCAGATATGAGAGACAGGACTAGCAAGTTCAATATGTCCCATTCTCTCACGTCTTACTTTAGATTTTGTTACTTCGACACCACAACGGTCACATACGATATTTTTATAACGAACTCTTTTATATTTTCCACAGGCACATTCATAATCTTTAGTTGGTCCAAAGATTTTCTCACAGAATAAGCCATCACGTTCTGGACGAAGAGTACGATAGTTAATTGTTTCTGGCTTTTTTACTTCACCATAACTCCATTCACGAATTTTTTCAGGAGAAGCGATACCAATTCTAATAGCATCAAATTTATTTACTTCTATCATTATTCCTCATCTCCTTTACTTAATTCGTCTTCTACATTTATTAATTCTTCATCAGGCTGTTCTTCATCTTCTAAAGAATCATCATCTGTTTCTTCTGTTTTAGGATTTTCTTCTTTAGTCTCTTCTGTATTTATTTTAGTGATGTTTACTTCTTCATTTAAAGGTTCTTCTACCTCATCATCACTTTCTTCTATTTGTTTTAAGCCAAGGCTTTCTCCTTCTTCATTGATAATTGAGATATCAAGTCCTAAAGCTTGGAACTCTTTCATTAATACTCTAAATGATTCTGGAACTCCTGCTCTATTAACTTCTTCTCCTTTAACGATGGCTTCATAGACTTTGACACGTCCAACGACATCATCTGATTTAACGGTCATCATCTCTTGAAGTGTATAGGCAGCACCATAAGCATATAGAGCCCAAACTTCCATTTCTCCAAATCTTTGGCCACCGAACTGAGCTTTACCTCCAAGTGGTTGTTGTGTTACTAAGGAGTAAGGTCCTGTACTTCTAGCATGTAGTTTATCATCTACCATGTGATGTAGTTTAATCATGTACATTACACCAACAGAGATACGGTTATCGAATGGTTCACCAGTACGTCCATCATATAGAACGGTTTTACCATCAGGGTCCATTCCAGCTTCTGCCATGATTTCTTCAATATCATCGATATGAGCACCATCGAAGACTGGTGTTGCGATATGTACACCTAACTTCTTAGCAGCCATACCCATATGTAATTCTAGGATTTGTCCTAAGTTCATACGAGATGGAACACCTTGTGGGTTAAGCATAATATCTACGGGACGTCCATCTGGTAAGTAAGGCATATCTTCTTGAGGTAAGATTAGGGAAATAACACCTTTGTTACCATGACGACCTGACATTTTATCTCCTACTTGAATTTTACGTTTTTGAATGATATAAACTCTTATTACTTTAGATACACCTGCTGGTAGTTCATCATTATCTTTACGAGAATAAATCTTGATATCATGAACAATACCATCTCCTCCATGTGGTACACGAAGGGAAGTATCTCTAACTTCACGAGTCTTTTCACCAAATATGGCATGTAATAGTTTCTCTTCACTAGATAACTCAGCCATTCCTTTAGGAGTTACTTTACCAACTAAGATATCTCCTTCTTTAACTTCAGTACCGATTGTAACGATACCATTTTCATCAAGGTTCTTCTTAGCTTCTTCACTAACATTTGGAATGTCACGAGTAATTTCTTCTGGTCCTAGTTTAGTTTCACGGCATTGCATCTCATAATCTTCTAGGTGAAGTGACGTATATTTATCATCTTTAACTAGGTTTTCATTAAGGATTACGGCATCCTCATAGTTATAACCATTGTAAGTCATAAATGCGACTACAACGTTTTTACCTAAAGCAAGTTCTCCATTATCGCAACTATTACCATCAGCGATAATATCACCCATTTTAACTTTGTCTCCAACTCTAACAATTGGTCTTTGATGTGAACAGATACTAGAGTTTGCAAGTTCAAAGTTGGCAAGGTAATATGTATCTTTGCCTTTAGCATTAGCGATAATGATTTTCTTAGCATCTACATAGTCAACGATACCATCAGCTTTAGCGATAACACATACTCCTGAGTCTTTAGCAGCGATATGTTCAACACCTGTTCCAATGAATGGAGCTTCTGTTTTTAATAATGGCATAGCTTGACGTTGCATGTTAGCACCCATCAAAGCACGAGTTGCATCATCATGCTCTAGGAATGGAATACAACTTGTTGTTACTGATACAACTTGTTGAGGTGATACATCGATGTAATCTACTTGTTCAGGTTTAGCAAGAATGTTTTCATCTCTAAATCTTGCAGCGACTGTTTTATCAATAATAACATTATCTTCATTAGTATTAACTGTTGATTGAGAAATGATATAGTCTTGTTCTTCATCTGCTGTTAAGTAAACTACTTCATCTGTTATCTTACAGTTTTCTACTTTACGATATGGAGTCATAATAAATCCATATTCATCTATTTTAGCGTAACTTGCTAATGATGTTATAAGTCCAATGTTTTGTCCTTCTGGTGACTCGATAGGACAGATTCTACCATAGTGAGAAGCATTAACGTCACGTACTTCTACACCTGCTCTATCACGAGATAATCCACCTGGTCCTAAAGCTGACAAACGACGTTTATTAGTAAGTTCAGCGATAGGGTTAGTTTGGTCCATGAATTGTGATAATTGAGATGAACCAAAGAACTCTTTCATAGCAGCGGTAACTGGTCTAATGTTGATTAATGTCTTAGGAGTTACTTCTTCCATTTCTTGAGTAGTCATTCTCTCACGAATAACTCTTTCCATACGAGAAATACCAATTCTAAATTGATTTTGTAATAATTCTCCTACTTGTCTAATACGACGGTTACCTAAATGGTCAATTTCATCATAATTACCTACACCATGTAGAAGGTTTAAGTAATATGATACAGCTGCATAAACATCTGATATTGTTAGACGTTTAGAATCAATAGTCCCGTCATTACCAATAACAATTAGTTTTTTCTTCTTATCATTTGGGTCAAGAATTGTAATCTTTTGAATTTTGTTATATGTATCAAGTTCATCATTAATCTTTACTTCTTCTACACCATAACCATTTTTAAAGATTTCTCTTAACTCTTCTAAAACATCTTTAGTTACAACTGTTCCTTTAGGATATTTAGTCTCGCCATCAATTACTATATCTTCAGCAAGGGTTTGATTTAACAAACGGTCTACAATATTTAATTTACGATTAAATTTATAACGTCCTACTTTTGCTAAATCATATCTAAACTCATCAAAGAATCTTGTTATGATATGGTTTTTAGATGAATCTAGTGTTGCAGGTTCACCTGGCCTTAATTTTTCATAGATTTCAATTAAGGCTTCATCTAAGTTCTTAGTTGCATCTTTTGCAATAGTATTTTTAAGGAAGTCATCTTCACCGAATAGTTTTAAGATATCATCATCACTAGAAAGACCAAAAGCACGTAATAATGTTGTTAAGGTTACTTTTCTAGTTCTATCTATTCTTACATATAATACATCTCTAGCATCTGCTTCAAATTCTAGCCATGTACCACGTGTAGGAATAATTTGTGATGTGATTAACTCACGTCCATTTTTGTCGATTTCTCTATTATAGTATACACTTGGAGAACGAACTAATTGTGAAACAACAACACGTTCTGCTCCATTTATTATAAATGTACCACTATCAGTCATAATAGGCATATCACCTAAGAAGATTTCTTGTTCTTTTACTTCACCTGTCTCACGATTAAAAAGACGCACTTCTACCTTTAGTGGTGCTGCATAAGTGGTTTCTCTATCTTTACTAGCTTTAATTGAATATCTTGGTTCTTCAAAATGATAATCACCAAACTCTAAAGATAGTGTACCTGAAAAGTTTTCAACTGGGAATAAGTCTTCAAAAACTTCTTTTATTCCTGTTGTAATAAACCAATCATATGATTTTTTCTGGATTTCCAACAAATCCTTTAGCTCATAAGTATTTCTTATTCTTGAATAATTTCTTCTTTCACGTTTTTTTCCATATTTTACAATTTTATATGACACTAAAATTCACCCCATTACCATAGTTTTTTACATTTATTATTCTAAAAAATAATACATTGCCAATTTATATTATTAACACAAACTCATCAACAAGTCAACACATTTTTGCAACTATTATATAAAAACCTTTACTTTTATTAACAATACTTACATCATAGTATTTTTTTAAGTCGGAAATTGTCGACTTAGCACCTTGTTCTTTTCTTATTACTAAATACATTACACCATCAGGCTCCAAATGACTTCTAGCATTGAGCAAGATATCATAAACTATTTTTTTACCTGCTCTAATCGGTGGATTTGTAATAATAGTTTTATATTTTCTAGTGACGTTTTGATAACAGTCGCTAAGAAATACATTTATATTAGTACATATATTTTCTTTAATATTTCTTTTAGACAGATGCAATGCTCTTTTATTAACATCTATCATATCAACTTCTAAGTTAGTTTTCTTATTAACAACAATTCCTAGTACCCCATAACCACAACCAACATCGAGTATTGGTCCTTTTAATTCGTCATATGGCAAAGACTCTAAAAGTAATCTACTACCATAGTCAAGACCGTGTTTGGCAAAGACACCATTATCCGTATAAAAAATAAAGTTCTGATTAAAAATGGTTGTTGTAGTTTTCTTTAAATTACTAGGGAGATTCTGGTCATTTTCAAAATAATGACTCATTAACATCACCTCTAAACAAAGAAAGAGACAAGCCATTATACTAAAAGTATATAGTTTGTCTCCTTTCGTAGTGTTATAATACACTATTTTTCCTATTTCGTCAACACTTTTTTTCGAAGTTCTTCTCTAAAATTGCTATTTGACAGTTTTGAAGTTATATCAAGGTAGTCAGAACTTCTTAAATATTCTTTCTTTAACTCCTTATCATCAAAAGCATATTTAACAAATTTATCTTTAAATTTTGATAGTTCATTATTAACATCAGCATTATCTATAATTCCAAGTGAATAGTTTTCGGCGAGAAAGTTCAGATAAACATTAACTAAATAGTTAGATAAAATATTCATTAAGTTTATTGCTTCTTTGCTTTCATAGTCATAGTTATCTAGTTTATCCATCATTGTAATAAAACCAATAGCTTCTTGTTTTGATGAATGTTTAGATAAAAATTCAATGAGTCCCATAAGGTCATTAGCAGTATACATACTTCTCATCTTTTCTTTCCCTAGCATTAACTCAACTTTACTTACAATATTAGCTTCTATCATATATAAAATCTCATCATCAAAATAGCGATTCGTTAATAAATCTGTATATCCTTCATCAAATGAATTAGCAATATCATAAAGTAGACCATATTGATTGAATCCAGAAAAAATGTGATTACTATCCATTTTATAAAGTGTAAATACATGAAACAATTCATGATATATATCTTTTTTCTTCTTTAATCTTATTTTATTTTTTCTAATTAAATAATCAGAATTTGAATGTTTCTTTATTTTTAATGTTTCTAACTTTTCATTTGGATATCTAAAATTAAAATCAATACTAGTCTTATTTATAAATCTTTTTATATATGGTTTATATTCTTTACCTATATTAAGTTCATTAATATCTGTTGTTATCTTTTGTTTATTTAAAATTGGCGGTGAAGCGGTTATTTCTTTTAGTAGAAAGATACACTTTAATTTATTAATTTTTAAATTTTTAATTGCCATAGTTAGCCCTCTTTTCTAAGCGGGTATTATATTAACACACTTGAAAAGAAAATAAAAGCTTTTAATAACGTGTTACTCTTATAATAATAGTTATCATTGTAACTAGAAGGTATAATGTGGATATCATAAATACAAGATAACTTATAGCATGATGATTTAATAATTTCTTTTTAATAATAGTTCTTACAAACTTGAACATGGTAAAGACTATAAGTATTACTAGGGGTATTAATAATAAAGATAGATAAACTATATGTCCATTATTTGAAAATGCCACTGGTAGAAAAAAAGGAAAACAAATACTAACTCCTGCAAAGATACTAAAGTATAAGTTTAGTATTATAGATAGTAAAGAGAAGTTCTTATAATATATGAATAATGCTAGAGGTATAAATATTATTAACCAGATAGGATAGGCAGTTATAAGTTTGAAAAGGAAAGGATAATCTTCAATATAAGTAAAGTAATAGTAACTTAAAAAGTATGCTAGTAATATTATGATGATGCTTATAATTAAAAGAGGTGTTTCTTTCTTAAAACTAAAATTCTTATTTCTTACATCATCTTTAAAGCTTTCATATGAACTTTTCTTTAAATCTACTTCTTTTATATCTTTATATATTTCTTTATTAATCGCTCCACAGTTGGGGCAACTAAATAAATTATCTTGGTATTCGCTTTTACAATTAGGGCATTTCATATCTATCACCTTTATTTTAGTATAGCAAGCTTTGCTAAAAAGAAAAAGAGGTTTGCTTCCTCTTCTACTCGTTATTACTTGTATTATTTATCATAGGTGCTAGGTCATAAAGGGTTCCATCTTTAGTTTGAGCTAATACTGTGACACCACTACTTGTTCCAGATGTAACATTGGCTGTATAGAATTTAACAACATCTTTAACGTTTGATATAGTTTGATATGTGGCAAGTCCTTCTGCTCCATTAGTAGATAAGGTTTGATATACAGGAATATAGGCAATTGTTCCATCTTCCATTAGAAATAATATAATATCTCCTGTTCTATCTTGGCCAATACCACTAAATAAAACATCATTTACTTTGTTATTAAAAGTTATTGTCTGACTTTCTAAAACACCTTCTTCTACACCAGTTAGGTCCCAATTTAATAGATACGTATTAGAAAGAGTAGCTCTGTTATAACTTAAAGTAGCAACTTTACCTGTTTCATCAATGCTGATATTAATAGTTCCACTATAATTTGCTAAAGTATATGAACTTTCTCCACCATTCTTTATATTACTAGTGTCAAATTCTAAAGAACTAGCACTTGTATCTTCTTCTGTTTGGTCATTATTAGTGGCATTATCATTTTCAGTGTCAACTTTTTCTTCTTTGCCATTAAATGTTAAATAGCCTAATTCATATGTTGCAAAGACTATGCCACCACATATTATTATTCCTAATAGTATCCCTACAAAAACATGTAACCCAGTTTTACTCTTCTTATTTTCCATTTTTTCACCTTCCTTATGATAATTTTAACATAAAAAATTACATAAAAAAAGAAGTTGATGCTAACTACTTAACTTCAACAGTAGCACCAGCTTCTTCTAATTTAGCTTTGATTTCATTAGCTTCTTCAACAGAAATGTTTTCTTTAATTGGTGAACCAGCATTGTCAACTAAATCTTTAGATTCTTTTAATCCTAGTCCTGTAATTTCACGAACTACTTTGATAACTGCAACTTTAGCAGCTCCAGCATCAGTGATTGATACTGTAACTGTAGATGGTCCAGCATCTTCAGTAGTAGCAGCTCCTGGAGCAGCAACTGCAACAGCTGATGGATCTACACCAAACTCTTCTTTCATTGCGTCTACTAATTCTTTAATTTCTAAAAGATTCATTTCTTTTAATGAGCTAATAAATTCTTCTTTTGTTAATTTTGCCATTTTATTTTCCTCCTTATAATTAATTTTCTTCTTTTTCTTTTTGTTCACTATATAAATTTAAGCAGATAGATAGGTCGCGAACAAGTCCTATCATACCACCTGCAAGCATAGTAAGTAAGCCATCTCTTGATGGAATCTTTGCATATTCAGCAAGTTTTGCTTCGTCTGCAACTTCACCATCAACATAACCAATCTTTAAAGTTAATGCTTCATGGTCTTTAGCAAAATCAGATAATACTTTGATTGGAGCTATTTGATCAGTACTATAAGCAAATGCACTTGGTCCTTCTAAAGCAGAAGTTACATCGATATCTAAATCTTTAAAAGCTCTAGCCATTAAAGTATTTTTATATACTTTATAACTTGCTCCGGCATCTCTTAAGGCACGTCTTAGCTCTTTAATCTCAGCATCTGTTAGACCACGATAATCAAATAATACAAAAGTAGCATTATTATTAACATTATCTTTAATTTCATCAATAACTTCTTGCTTCTTTGCTAAGATTTTTTGATTAGCCATATTTTCCCTCCTATTTTTTAGTCAGTTTATAGCACCGTTTAATAATTTAAAAGTTCTTGAGACTACCCCCAAGAACTTTTATTTATAAAAATTAGTCCTCGGTAGGATTTACGTTTTTACCTACTGTCTTGGGTACTTGTTAACTGATTTCTTTCTTATTATATTCTATAATCTTCTATTTGTCAAAAGAATTAATTTGAATCTTAATTCCAGGACCCATAGTAGATGAAATAGATATATTTTTAATATAGTCTCCTTTTACTGTAGCAGGTTTAATTTTAATAATTTGACTAACTACAGCATTTAGGTTTGCTAATAGGTCTTCTTCAGAAAATGATACTTTACCAATGATAGTATGGATATTACCAAAACTATCTGTACGGTATTCAACACGTCCTGCTTTAGCATCTGATACGGCTTTAGCAACATCTGTTGTTACTGTTCCTGTTTTAGGGTTAGGCATTAATCCTTTTGGTCCAAGGATACGTCCTAATTTACCAAGTAAAGGCATCATATCTGGAGTTGCAATCATAGTATCAAATTCAAACCAATTTTCATTAGCTATCTTATCTAAGTAATCTTGGTCTCCAACATAATCAGCGCCAGCATCTTTAGCAGCTTTAGCATTATCACCTTTAGCAATAACTAAAACACGGTTTGTTTTACCTGTTCCTTTAGGTAGAACAATAGCACCACGTAATTGTTGGTCTGCTTTTTTAGTATCAAGATTTAAGTTCATTGCAACTTCTACTGAAGAATCAAACTTAGTAATACTAGTTTCTTTAACTAATTTTACGGCTTCTTCTTTAGTATATAGTTTATTCTTTTCTACTTTAGTAGCAGCTTCACTATATTTTCTACTTCTTCTTTTCATTATTTTTCCTCCTTATGTGGTTATTCGGGTAAGCAATTAGTGTTACATCCTCCCACATAGGTATAACCTATATGTTTAGTTTTTAATCTTCTTTCTTTTCTTCTACGGCAACACCCATGTTTTTAGCTGTTCCAATTACTGTCTTCTTAGCAGCTTCTAAATCATAGCAGTTTAAGTCTGGTAATTTGATTTCAGCTATTTCTGTAACTTGAGCGTCTGTAAGTGTTGCAACTGTTTCATTCTTTCCTTTAGTTGAGCCTTTACTAATCTTTGTAAATTTCTTTATCAAAGATGGTGTAGGTGGAGTCTTAATTACAAAATCAAAACTTCTATCATCATATATAGATATCTCAACTGGAATAATATCTCCAATCTTATCTTTAGTTGCATCGTTATATTTTGTACAAAATTCCTGTAAATTGATTCCAGCAGGTCCTAAAACTGTTCCAACCGGTGGAGCAGGTGTTGCTTTTCCTGCAGGAATTTCCAACTTGATTTTCTTTACAACTTCTTTCTTTGCCACGAAAAACACATCCTTTCTTACTCGTTTTCGCGAGTGGTTATAGTAGCTTTTCAATATCAAGAATGTTAAATCCTGATATTTTGCATTTAATGCACTTTTTGCTTCCCACTAATATTAATCTATATCAAATTAATATAGCCCCTAAATAATAGCATAATTTTTCTTGTTTGACAAGGCTTTTATGCTTTTTTGTGACTTTTTTTTCAAAATGTCCGCTTTTGTATTTTCGTTTACAAAACAAAATGTCCTATTATAAAAATCGGT
>CALVIV010000014.1 GCA_944331935.1 uncultured Bacilli bacterium
ATTATTTCCCGGGAAATAATTTTACTGCTTCTCTATATAGTTTTATCTACTTCTCTATATGTTTCACGTGAAACATTAGTATATAAAGGTGATAGAAAGTATAAATTTAATACTTACCTCTACCTAAATTATTTCCCGGGAAATAATTTTACTGCTTCTCTATATAGTTTTATCTACTTCTCTATATGTTTCACGTGAAACATTGATATATATATTTTAAATAAAATATAAATTTAATACATAATTCTACCTATATTATTTCCCGGGAAATAATTTTACAGTTTCTCTATATAGTTTTATCTACTTCTTTATATGTTCCACGTGAAACATTAGTATATAAGTTTTAAATAAAGTATAAAATTAATACTTACTTCTACTTAAATTATTTCCCGGGAAATAATTTTACTGCTTCTCTATATATTTTTATCTACTTCTTTACATGTTCCACGTGAAACATTAATTAGTATATAAAATTGAAATAGAATATAAATTTAATACTTAATTCTACCTAAATTATTTCCCGGGAAATAATTTCACTACTTCTCCATATAGTTTTATCTATTTCTTTATATGTTCCACGTGAAACATTAGTATATAAGTTTTAAATAAAGTATAAAATTAATACTTACTTCTACTTAAATTATTTCCCGGGAAATAATTTTACTGCTTCTCTATATATTTTTATCTACTTCTTTACATGTTCCACGTGAAACATTAATTAGTATATAAAATTGAAATAGAATATAAATTTAATACTTAATTCTACCTAAATTATTTCCCGGGAAATAATTTCACTACTTCTCCATATAGTTTTATCTATTTCTTTATATGTTCCACGTGAAACATTAGTATATAAGCTTTAAATAAAGTATAAAATTAATACTTACTTCTACCTAAATTATTTCCCGGGAAATAATTTTACTACTTCTCTATATAGTTTTATCTATTTTTTATATGTTTTACGTGAAAGATTGATATATAAAGCTGAAAAAAACGATAAAATTAATACTTACTTCTATCTAAATTATTTCCCGGGAAATAATTTAACTACTTTTCTATATAGTTTTATCTATTTCTTTATATGTTCCACGTGAAACATTAACATATAAAGCTTAAAAAAAAGAAGAAGTTACTCTTCATTAGTACTTTCTTCTTCATCTTTATCCACAACTGTCACTGTTGCAACTTTTTGATCATCTTTTAAATGAATTAACCTAACTCCTTGAGTAGCCCTCTTCAAAGTAGATATCTGTTCCATTGGCATTCTCATTATAACACCACTATCTGTAATAATCATTACATCTTTTTCATCACTTTCATCAGCATTTATACAATTTAAAGAAACCATAGAACCATTTTTATCAGTCATATTTAAAGCTTTAACACCTTTACTACCTCTATGAGTTAACCTATATTCATTTATATCAGTTTTCTTACCATATCCGTTCTCAGTAACAATTAATACCTCTTGATCTCCAGTTACAACATTAGCACCAACAACGACACTTCCATCAAGGTCAATTCCTTTAACTCCAGATGTACCACGACCCATAGAACGTATTTCAGTTTCCACAAATCTTACCATTCTTCCATTGCTAGCACCGATTATTACTTCATCTTCACCAGTAGTTTTATCCACAGCTATTAACTCATCGTTATCTTTAAGAACAATTGCAATCTTTCCACTCTTACGGATATTGTCAAATTCCTTTATTTCCGTACGTTTTACAAGACCATTTCTGGTAACAAAAAGTAAATATTTATAGTTTTCCACAGAAGGGTCTAAGCATACTATCGAACTTATGTTCTCGCCGTTTTCTAGTGATAATAAATTTACCACAGGTAGACCTTTAGATTGACGACTATACTCTGGAATCTCATATCCTTTAAGTCTGTATACTCTTCCTTTATTAGAGAAGAATAAGATATAATCATGTGTTTTCATTGAAATTAAATGTTTAACAAAATCCTCTTCATTCGTAGCCATTCCTTTAATTCCAATGCCACCACGATTTTGACTCTTATAAGTATCTGCTCTTAATCTCTTTATATAACCTTTATTAGTTAATGTTACAATAACATCTTCTACAGGAATTAAAGACTCATCTTCAATATACTCAATCGCTGTCATATCAATATTAGTTCTTCTGTCATCTCCATATTTATCTTTAATCTCTAGAAGCTCTGTCTTAATAACATTAAGAATCTTCGCATCACTACTTAAAATATCTTTTAAATTAGCAATTAATTCAAGTAAATCCTTAAGTTCATTTTCTATTTTTTCTCTTTCTAATCCAGTTAATCTTCTAAGTCTCATCTCTAATATAGCATTCGCTTGTATTTCAGTTAAGCCAAACTTACTCATTAAACCACTTCTAGCCTCATCATCAGACTTAGAACCTCTAATTAACTTAATTACTTCATCAATGTTATCTAAGGCAATCTTTAAACCTTCTAAAATATGAACACGTTTTTCTGCATTATCTAAATCAAATTGCGTTCTTCTTATAATAACTTCCCTTTGGAAATCAATATATTTTGCAATAATGTCCTTTAATCCTAAAGTTCTAGGAACACCTTGGTCTAACATCAAGAAAATTATTCCATAACTAGTTTGAAACTGTGTATGTTTATATAATTTATTCAATACAACTTGAGCATTGGCATCCTTCTTCAATGTAATAGTAATCTTAATACCATCTTTTAAATCAGAATGATAATCAGAAATACCTTCAATTGTCTTATTATGAACAAGTTCTGCTACTTTGTTTTTTAACTCAGATGTATTAACACCATAAGGAACTTCATCAATAATTATATATTGCCTTCCATTCTTTTCTTCTATCTGGGCTTTACTTCTAATAGTAATAGTTCCTCTACCTGTTTCATAAGCCTTTTTAATACCACTATTACCAAGAATAGATGCTCCAGTAGGAAAATCCGGTCCCTTAATATATTGCATTAAGCCATCTACATCAATATCAGGATTGTCAATATAAGCAACACAACCATCAATTACCTCTTTTAAATTATGAGGAGGAATATTTGTTGCCATACCAACAGCAATACCAGTAGTACCATTAACTAAAATATTAGGAAACCTTGAAGGTAAAACTACAGGTTCTTTTGAAGATTCATCAAAGTTAGGAGTAAAATCTACTGTATTTTTATTAATATTTCTTAAAAGTTCAAGAGATATTTTTGAAAGTCTTGACTCAGTATAACGCATAGCTGCAGCCCCATAACCTTCAATATTACCAAAATTACCATGACCATCAATTAACATATATCGATATGAAAAATCTTGAGCCATTCTAACCATTGCTTCGTAAATAGAACTATCACCATGAGGATGATAATTACCCATAACCTCACCAACAGTCTTAGCACTTTTTCTGTGAGGCTTATCAGGTGTATAACCAGATTCAAACATAGAATATAGAATTCTACGATGAACAGGCTTTAAACCATCTCTTAAATCAGGAATTGCCCTTGCTGTAATAACACTCATTGAATAATCAAGAAAAGAGTCTTTTACTTCTTTTACTATATTATTTTGTTCTAATCTATCCATAACCACTTACCTCCTAAACATCTAACGTTGCATAAGGAGCATTTGTTTCAATAAATTCACGACGAGGTGCCACTTCTTCACCCATAAGCTGTGAAAATACTTCATCCGCTGCAACTGCATCATCTATTGTAATCTGTCTTAAAACACGCTTATTAATATCCATAGTTGTCTCATTTAATTCTTCAGCATCCATTTCTCCTAAACCTTTCATACGAGTTATCTCATATTTAGTATTTGGAGAAAGAGTTGCTAAATATTCAGCACGTTCTGCCTCATCCAAAACATATTTACGTGTCTTACCATGAGTAATTCTATATAAAGGAGGTTGAGCAGCATATACATGTCCTTCTTCAATAATAGGCTTAAAGAAACGATAAAATAATGTTAAAAGTAAAACTCTAATATGAGAACCATCAACATCAGCATCAGTCATTATAATAATCTTATTATAACGAAGCTTAGAAATATCGAACTCTTCCCCAATACCTGTTCCAAATGCTGTAATAATTGTTCTAATCTCTTCATTAGATAAAGCTCTATCAAGTCTTGCTTTTTCTACATTTAAAATCTTACCACGTAAAGGAAGTATCGCTTGTGTCATACTATTTCTTCCTTTAATAGCAGAACCACCAGCAGAATCTCCCTCGACTAAGAATATTTCACATTCTGATGCATCTTTACTCTTACAGTCATTAAGTTTACCCCAAACATTAGTCATATCTAGGTCACCCTTACGACGAGTTAACTCTCTTGCTTTCTTAGCAGCCACACGAGCTCTTGATGCTGTTATACATTTTTCTACAATAATTTTCGCTTCATCAGGATGTTCCAATAAAAATCTCTCAAATTGTTCTGAAAATATTTTATCAGCTATTCCTCTAACCTCACTATTACCAAGTTTCGTCTTAGTCTGACCTTCAAACTGTGGATTAGGATGTTTTACAGAAATAATCATTGTAATACCCTCTTTAACATCATCACCACTTAAAGAATCATCTTTATCTTTTAAAAGGTTATGACTAACAGCATATTTATTCAAAACTCTAGTTAAAGCACGTCTTACACCATCTTCATGAGTACCACCTTCTGGTGTTGTAATATTATTAACAAATGAATAAATCGCTGCATTATATGACTCATTGTATTGTAAAGCCACTTCAACTGAAATATCATTCATAACTCCAGTTACATCAATAATTGTAGGATGAATTGGATTTTTATTCTTATTAAGCATCTCTACATACTCTCTAATTCCACCTTCATAATGAAAGCTATCTTTTCTAGGCGTTTCTCTATCATCATATAAAGTAATACGTAGACCTCTATTCAAGAAAGCTAACTCACGAAGTCTTGTTTTTAAAGTATCATAATCATATACAGTAGTTTCTGTAAATATTTGGTCATCTGGTTTAAATGTAACTGTTGTACCAGTTCTATCTTTATCACATTCTCCTATTACTTTTAAAGGCTCAACTGGTTTACCTCCTGTTTGATATCTTTGGTAATATATCTTACCATCACGATATACTTTAACCTCTAACCAGTCAGATAAAGCATTAACAACACTAGCACCAACACCATGAAGTCCTCCAGATACTTTATATCCGCCTCCACCAAATTTACCTCCAGCATGAAGTACTGTATAAACAGTTTCTACTGTACTTTTATGAGTTTTAGGATGAATATCAACAGGTATACCTCTTCCATCATCTTTAACTGTAATACTATTATCTTTATTAATGGTAACTTCAATATGTGTACAATATCCTGCTAAAGCTTCATCTATTGCATTATCAACAATTTCCCATACTAAATGATGAAGTCCTCTCGAACTAGTAGAACCAATATACATACCAGGTCTTTTTCTAACAGCTTCTAATCCTTCTAGCACTTGTATAGCCGAAGAATCATAATTACCTTCTACTTTTTCTTCCATATTCTAACTCCTCTCTACTTTTCCTTCATTAACTTTAAATATAACTGCACTATCTAAAGTCTTCCTAGAAATATTTTTTAAATCAGTAGTTGTTATAATACTCTGAATATCTCGACTTACATATTTTAAAAGCTTATTTCTCTTTGTTAAATCAAGTTCACTAAATATATCATCTAAAAGAAGAACTGGATTAGTTCCATTATTTTCTTTAAATATCGGAATAGAAGCAAGTTTATAAGCAAGTACAGCGCATTTCTGCTGCCCCTCTGACGCATAAATCTTCATATCTATATTATTATCCATAATAAAGGAAAAATCGTCTCTATGAGGCCCAAATAGCGTCATACCAGCACTTAATTCTCTTCTATAATTCTTCTTATAAGTATTAATAAGAACTTTCCTTAACTCTTCCTCTTCATAAGAACTAATAGATATATTAGGACTATAGTCTATTTTTAATAATCTTTTATCTTCTGTAATATTATTATAAATATCACTAATATAACTATTAATTAAAGATAAATACTTAAATCTCTCCCTATAAATCAAAACAGCTTTCTCTACTAACTTATCTGTTAAAACATCTAAATAAGCTTTATCAGCAATTCCATTAGTAAATAATATCTTAAGATATTCATTACGTGTCTTTAAAATTTTATTATATTCATTATAAGTAACTAAATAAGAATAAGAAATTTGTGACAATGCCATATTAAGTAAATTTCTTCTGATACTAGGTGATCCCTTTATAATATCTAAATCATTAGGTGTAAAAATAATAATATTTAAATTAGAAATATAAGAAGCATATTTTTTAACTTTTTTATTATTTACAAAGATATTTTTATCTTTCTCTAAAAACTCTATCTTCAAGTCTTTAATCTGCTTATTATTTAAAACTCTACCCTCAATAACAGCTTTCTTTCTACCAAACTTAATAACATCAGCATCTAAGCCATTTCTAAAGGATTTAGTAAGTCCAAGTATTGCAATAGCTTCAAGTATATTTGTCTTACCACTAGCATTATTTCCAATAAAAATATTCATTTTACTACCTAAAGTTATATTAAATTTATCATAATTACGAAAATTCGTAACTTTTAAGGACCTAATTATCATATTTGCTCAAAAAAACGACCATATAATCACCTACACCCTATTTTAGTACTCCTATACACGCAAGAATATTATACCATATTTAGCCCTAAATAAACAGAAAAAAAGCAATTATTTTGCTTTTTCTTTTCTGCTTCTTATTATAGATTCTAATCTACTCGCTCTCATTACCTGATTATTAAAGGAATTATAAGATATATCAACAGTAAGTACCTTACCATTTTTAAATTCTACCTGTGTTTTAGTACTAGTAAGTTTACTATAACTCTTAATATTTTTTAAAGATATCCAACTACAGTCATCATCTATTGGACTAGTAGTAGGAAAAAATATTAAATTCTTAGTATCTTCAACCATAACAGGAACTTTATAAGAACTGTTTAGTATTTCCCCTGCTCCCGTTTTTCTTCCTTCATAAGAACTTCCAAAGTACCTACAACTATAATCAACTATTTCTAAAGGTTTCATCTTAACCTCATAATTACAGTCATCTTCAACTACAACTGAATCCCATAAATCTCCCCCAGGCATAATCGCAAGTGTCTCATCATTAATTTCATAATCTTTCACAAAAATTTCCCCCTTCAAAAGCAATTACTTGCTTTGCTATCAGTCTACTATATTATATTGTCGAAAAAGGTATTTTTTTGTCAAAAAAGTAAAAAAAAAGTAAAATTTCCTTACTTTTTTCCTCAAATTTTCAAAATTTAGTAAGTTCTAATAGGTAAAACTAACTGAGTTAGGGTCTCATCTTCAGAACTTTTTAATAAAATTGGTTTAATTTCCCCTACAAAATGTAATTCTACAGTCTCTGTATTAAATGATTTTAAAGCATCCATCATATATTTAGAACTAAATGATACTTTAACATCAATATCCTGGTCTTTAGTAATAGTCATTTTCTCTTCTACTCTACCAATCTCTGCACTAGATGATTTCATTATTAAATTATTGCCATCAGTTTCAAGGGTTACTGTATTTTTATCTTTATCACTAGTTAAAATACTAACTCTATCAACAACATCATAGAATTGATTAATATTAAAATGTAATTTAACTAAATAATCTTTTGGTAAAAGATTAGATGTATTAGGATATGTTCCATTTATTAATCTAGATTGAAATAAAAGGTTTTGATATTTAAACAAAATTTTATTATTAAAGATATGAATTTCTATCATTTCATCACTATCATCAATAATTCTTGTAAATTCTACTAAATTTCTACTAGGAATTACAATATTTTGATTCTCTTTACTAACTTTATCTAATTTTATAACTTTTCTAGCCAATCTATAAGAATCTGTTGCATTACATTCTAGCATATCTCCTGTTATATTAAAGTTAATACCATTTAATATCGCTTTATTCTCATCTATAGAAGTTGCAAATGCTGTTTGATTAACTATTTCTTTTAAAACACTAGGTAAAAGTTCTATATGACTCTTACTCTCCCCTAAATCTATATTAGGATATTCACTTTCACTAATACCATTTAAGTTAAATTCACTATTTTCTGTATAAATAAGAATCTTAAGTTCATCAACTACTTCTATATTTATATAAGGATCTGGTAATTTTCTAACAATATCAGAAATATACTTACCTTGAATAATGATACTACCCTCTTCTTTTACTTTAATAATCTCTTCATTATCACAATCAATATGTATTTGAATAGTAATATCGTTATCACTAGCAGTTAAAACTAACTTTTTACTAGTAAGTTCAAATTTAATACCAGCTAAAACTGGAATAACATTCCTACTTGATATAGCCTTACTTACTTTATTAATCGCTTCCATTAACACTTCTTTTTTTATTGTAAATTTCATTATTATTCCTTCTTTCTTATATATTATTTTTATTTATAGAGTGGAAAATGTGGAAAACCCTAATTTTCCTTTATATTATATCATATTTTTTATTAACAATGCTTGTGGATAAAAAGTTTAAAACTAAAACTTTTCAACAACTATGGTTTCAAATCATTTTCAAGTTTCTTAATTATCCCTGCTAAATCACTATTATTTTTAATCTCTTGTTCAATTTTCTCAACGGAATGCATTACTGTTGAATGGTCTTTTCCTCCAAACTCTGTCCCAATTTTAGGAAAAGATTCACTAGTAAGTTTTCTACATAAATACATAGCAATTTGTCTAGGAAAAGCAATGTTACTACTTCTTTTCTTACTTCTTATATCTTCAACTGATATCTGAAAATACTCTGCCACTATCTTTTGAATTCTTGTTATATCATTCTTTTCACTAAGTCCTTTACTAATAAAGTCTTTCAAAGCCTCAATCGCAAGGTTAATATCTATCTTCGCTCCTCCCATAATAGTTGAATAAGCAACAAGTCTTGTAATAGAGCCTTCTAGTTGCCTTACATCACTTCCCATATTAGAAGCAATATATTCAATAACATCTTCTGGTATTTCAGCTTCAAAGTTACCTGCTATTATTTTTTTACGGAGTATTTCTTTTCTAAGCTCAAAATCAGGTGGATAAATATTAACAGTAAGTCCCCAACAGAATCTTGTTCTAAGACGTTCCTCTAATAGTTTTAAATCATTAGGAGACCTATCTGAAGATATAATTATCTGTTTAGAATCATTATAAAGATTAGTAAAGGTGTGGAAAAACTCTTGTTGTGTTTGGGTCGCTCCTCCAAGAAACTGAATATCATCAATTATTAAGACATCAATATTTCTATATTTATTTTTAAAGAAGTCTATATAACTAAAGTTAGTCCCCTTCTCGTCTTTTTTATTAATACCAACAAAATCATCTCTAAACTGGTCACTAGTAACATAAAGAACTCTTCTATTAGAATTTTCCACAATATAATTCCCTATCGCATGCATTAAATGTGTCTTTCCTAGTCCACTATTACCATATATAAATAAAGGATTATACATTTTACCAGGATTTTCCGCAACTGATAAGGCTGCCGCTTGGGCAAATTTATTACTATTACCTACTATAAAATTCTCAAAATTATATTTAGGATTAAGATTAGATTGATTTTTAAAAGACTTAGGAACACCCTCCTCTATTCTTTCCTCTTCTTCTTTCTCTTTTTCCACTTTTCTGTTATTAATTTCATCTGGCAACAAAAACTCTAATTCAAAATTTGTTCCTGTTACCTTATTTAAAGCCATTCTAATAAGTTCAAAGTAATTATCAGATAAATGTTTTTTATGAATAGACATAGGTACTTCAATAATCGCTACCCCATTATCTAAACTAATAAGTTTAACATCACTAAACCAAGTGTCGAAAGCTAGGGATGAAAGTTCATCTTTTATCTCTTTTAGAACATTTTGCCATAGAATTTCGACATTCACCCTATCACCTCCCACCTGAATTCCTAAATTACCATTATAATACTCTAAATTTGTGGAAAAAGGAATAGGTATTTTTAATTTTTTAGTTTTCCACAATTTTTCGACAAATTTCTCCACAACTAAAATCGACATATATCAACAAAAAACAGAGTTTTCCACATTTTCCACAAAATTATAATTCACAAGTTAATATCTGTTTTCCACATCATGTGGAAATAGTGGAAAAAGTAAAAGAAATATGATAAAATTTAAAGAGGAGTGATAGTTATATGTCATATTTAGGTAAATTTCCTCTAGAGGAAATAGAGAGAATTAAAAGAAGAGTATGTGACCCAAATCTTAATAAAGAACTTGGTATTAAACTAACATATGTGGCGCCTTTAAAGCCATTAGGAGAAAAAGATGATTTATTTCAAGGAATTATCTTTAATTATAATAATGATGATGCAAATGAGAATGAAGAAAGAAAAGGTAAAAGTCGCTAAAATATTTTCTTGACAAAGTAAGATACTAACTATTATAATAATGTAGATTTCAAGTCTGGAGGTGTTATAATGAAAAGAACATATCAACCAAACCAAAGAAGAAGAGCAAAGAAACATGGATTCTTCGCTCGTAAAGCAAGTGCTGGTAATATTTTAAATGCTCGTCGTAAGAAGGGACGTAAAGAATTAGTAAAATAAAATTCACTGTTTTTGCAGTGTTTTTTTAAATTTGGGACGTGATAAAATGAACAAGAAGTATATAGTAAAAGAAAGTAGAGTCTTTGATGAAGTAATAGAAAGTGGTAAAAAGATAAAGAACTATAACTTTGTCATATTTTATAAAGAAAAAAAAGATTCTCCTACTAAGTATGGAATAACCGTTCCAAAGAAAGTAGGGAAGGCTCATATTAGAAATAACCTAAAAAGAAAGGTTAGAGCAATTATCAGAAACTACAACAAAAACTATGAAAAAAACTATAATTGTATTATAATTATAAGAAATAGCTGTCTAAATCTATCTTATCAAGAACTATATAGCAGCTTACAATATTTATTAGATAAAATTAAGTAAGGAGCATTGTATGAAAAAAAGAAAAATAAAATCAAAGATAATTATTATAATAATGTTACTATTTCTAGTAACAGGATGTACTACAACTTTAGTAAATAAAGATAATGAACCGGTAAAAAATCCTGAAACAGGGCAGTCTTTAACAGAAAATATTCTTTGCCAACCAGAAAATGAACAAACTAGAAAGTTATATGAAAAAAATGGTGTTAAACTAAAAGATTTACCAAAGTGTTCAGAATTTACACCAGGTTCAACAGAATATGATGGACTATGGACTGGAATATTTGTTAAACCACTAGCATTTTTAATCTTAACATTAGGTAAATATATTGGTAGTTTTGCTTTAAGTATTATCATTATTACTATTATAATAAGATTAATATTATTCCCATTCACAAGAAAAATGGCAGTACAAAGTGAAATGATGAAAAAAGCTTCTCCTGAACTTGCTAGAATTCAAAAGAAGTATGAAGGTAAAACAGACCAAGACTCTATGTTAAAACAAAATCAAGAAATGATGATGGTTTATAAAAAGTATAACTTTAATCCTCTAACGAGTTGTTTAATCTCATTTATACAACTTCCTCTATTATTAGCATTCTTAGAAGCGATAAATAGGGTACCTGCAATATTTGAAGAAAACTTCCTAGGAATACAGTTAGGTACAACTCCACTAGTAGGTTTTGGTAGCAGTACCTTCTATATGTACATAATTCTTATTCTTATAATAGGTGCCTCAACAATTTTAATGTTTAAAACAACCAATAATAGTGCAAGTGATCCATCAATGAAAATGATGCCTATCATGATGAGTGTAATTATTATCATAACTGCATTTTTCATGCCAGCTGCTCTAGGAATATATTGGTCAGTAGGTAATACATTCGCTATTGTTCAAAATATTGTTGTAATGAGGGGGATGGAAAAACATGGTAAATAAACACGAGTATACAGGAAAAACATATGAAGAAGCTGTTAATAAAGCTAAAATAGATTTACAAGAGTTAGAAGAAAACTTAATAATAAATACTAAAGAAGAAAAGAAAACTTTACTATCTAAAAAAGTAGAGATAGAAGTAATAGAAAAAAGAGAGGTAAAAGACTATCTAAAAAAATTAATTAAAACTCTATTAAAAGATATGGGCTTTGATGTTGAAATAGAAATAACGGTTAATAATAATACCCCAACATATCGTTTATATTCTACTAATGATGCCTTATTAATAGGAAAAGATGGTAAAAATTTAAAAGCCTTAACAACTGTAGTAAATGCTATACTAACAAAAGAGATAAATAGTAACTATCGTTTCTTAATAGATGTAAGTGACTACAAAGAAAAGAACGATAGAAGAATAGAGCGACTTGCCAAAAAGTTAGCAAGAGAAGTAAGAGAAACAAAAGTAGAAGTAAAGATGGATTCCATGAACTCATATCAAAGAAGACTAGTACACAATATTTTAAATAATAATAAATATGTCTATACTGAGAGTGTAGGAGAAGAACCTAATCGTTGTGTTGTTATAAAACCTCGTGACTAGGTTCTTTTTTTTGTAAAGTTTTGACTAATTTATAAAACTTTTCTTATTTGACCTTTACAGTATCACAAAATATCTATATAATAATAAGACTGAAAAAAGGAAAGGAAGGTGTTATATGCAAGAAATAGTTGCAGATACAATTAATGATTTAGAATTTTTAAAGTTACAATTAACTACTGAAATAGATGTTATAAAGAATGGTGTAAACAGTTTAGAAGCATTAGAAGCAGTACAAGAATATATTGCCCTAAAACAAGAAATAGATAAAACTTCTAATATAATAAAATCCATTGAATTAATAAAAAAAGCAGAAGAATTAAAAAATACTTATGCTGAAGTAAAACAGTATGAGACAAATCCAACAACTATAGAATATTATCAAGAAAAATTAAAATACCTTGAAAATTTAATTTCTATAAATGGTGTAATATATAATAAAGAAAGAGAAGACAAGATTTTATACTCTCCTGTAACAGCACTAAAACACTTAATTAATTTTAAGGAACAAGAAGGATTACCAGCAAACTTTACTATAGAAGAGTTAAATAATTATATAAATGCTGTAAGAAACTCTTTGCAAGCTTATAAAGTATACGAAGATGATAAGGTAGTAAATGATATATTAGGTTATAAGGTATATGAAAATCCTCATAATTATGATATAAAGAATGTAAAAGAACTACCATCTATAAAATTAGAATATCTAAATGAAAAAGATAGCTTAACAGAAAGAGAACAAGAAGCATTCTTTGGAACAGAAGTTTATAATGCTTTAGGTATATCTAAAGATAAAGATAAAGTAAAAAGAATAGGAGTAATGAAAAATGTCTGATACCATAGTTGCTATATCAACTAAACTAGGAGTAGGGGCTATCTCTATTATAAGAGTAAGTGGAGATAATGCTATTTCCTTAGTAAATAAAGTCTTTAGAGGAAAAGATTTAACAAAAGTAGAGTCTCATACTATAAATTATGGGTTTATTCATGATGGCAAAGAAGATATAGATGAAGTATTAGTATCAGTAATGAGGGCTCCTAAGACATTTACAAGAGAAGATATTGTGGAAATAAATTGTCATGGTGGTATCGCTACAACCCTTAGAATTCTTGATTTATTAATAGAAGAGGGAGCAAGAAGGGCAGAAGCTGGAGAATTTACGAAAAGAGCTTTTCTTAATGGTAGAATAGATTTAACCGAAGCTGAAGCTGTAATGGACTTAATAGAAAGTAAGACTGATAATAGCAGAAAACTAGCTTTATCATCCTTAGAAGGTTCTCTAAAAAAGTATATTAATAGCTTTAGAGATAAACTAAAACATGTTCTAGCCAATATCGAGGTTAATATCGACTATCCTGAGTACTATGATATAGAAGAGGTTACTAGAAAAGAGTTAAAAGAAGTAATAACTAGTCTTGAAAAAGACTTAAAGAACTTAGTAACAAAGTCAGAAGAAAGACAGATTATCAAAAATGGTATAAAAACTATTATAATAGGAAGACCTAATGTAGGTAAGAGTAGCATTTTAAATAGATTTTTAAAAGAGGATAAAGCAATTGTTACTGATATTGAAGGAACAACAAGAGATATCGTTGAAGGAAGTATTATCTTTGATGGAATAGAACTTTCTTTAATTGATACAGCAGGAATAAGAGACACAGATAACTTAGCCGAAAAAATAGGAGTAGAGAAGAGTTTATCTTTAATAGACAAAGCTAACCTTATTATAGTGGTATTAAACTCTAGTGAAGAATTAACTGATAATGATAAGTTCATCTTAGATAAAGTTAAAGATAAAAATCCAATAATTGTTTTAAATAAAAACGATTTACCAAGTAAAATAGATAAATCTAAGTTAGACTTTAAACATATTGTAAGTACTAATACTAATACACTAGATGGAATAGAACCCTTAAAAGAAGAGATAAAGAGTATGTTTAAATTATCTGAGATAAAAGAAGATGACTACACTTATCTTGCTAATGAAAGACAATTAAGTCTTGCTAAACAAGCTCTAAAGAGTCTAGGTGATGCTAAAAACAGTTTAGATAATGATGAACCTGTTGATATAATAGAAATAGATTTAAAAGAAGTGTTTGATATACTAGGTTCTATTACAGGAGAAAGCTATAGTGATGAGCTATTAGATGAGTTATTTGCAAATTTCTGTGTAGGAAAATAGAAAAAGAAAGACGTGATGTTAGATGAATTATGAAGTAATTGTTGTAGGAGGAGGACATGCTGGTATTGAAGCCTGTTTATCATGTGCAAGACTTAAGCACAAGACTCTTTTAGTAACAGGAAACATTGATAATATTGCCGATATGCCCTGTAATCCATCAATTGGAGGACCTGCTAAAGGAATAGTAGTAAGAGAAATAGATGCCTTAGGTGGCGAAATGGCTAAAAATACTGATAAGAGTTCTTTACAAATGAAAATGTTAAATACTAAAAAAGGTCCTGCCGTTCGTGCTTTACGTGCCCAAGCTGATAAAGTTATCTATAAAAAGGAAATGTTAAAGACCTTAAAAAATCAAGATAACTTAGATATTAAAGAAGGACTAGTAAAAGAACTTATTATAAAAGATAATAAAGTAGGTGGAGTCATTTTAGAAAATGGTGAAGAAATAACATCTAAAGCCGTTATCTTAACAACCGGAACATATTTAAAAGGAACAATATTAGTAGGTGATAAGAAAACAGCAGGAGGTCCTCATGGTGAAAAAGCTAGTAACTATTTAAGCCCATTCTTAAAGAAGCTAGGCTTTAATATTTTAAGACTAAAAACAGGAACGCCTCCTCGTATTGAAAAAGCAAGTGTTGATTTTTCTAAAATGCAAGAAGAACTTGGTAGTAGAGAAGATATAACTTTCTCATATGATAACACTACCGCTCTTGCCTATAAGTACCAATTACCTTGTTATTTAATCTACACTAACGATTTAACTCATAAAATAATTAAAGAACATCTAAACGAATCTAGTATGTATGGTGGTTATGTCGAAGGAGTAGGACCAAGATACTGTCCATCTATTGAAGATAAAGTAGTAAGATTTAGTGATAAAGAACGTCATCAACTCTTCTTAGAGCCTGAAAGTATTTATTATGATGATTTGTACCTTCAAGGATTTTCTACAAGTATGCCTCACTATGTTCAAGAACAAATGGTCCATAGTCTATCTGGGTTAGAAAATGCTAAGATATTAAAATATGCTTATGCCATAGAGTATGATGCCATTGACTCAAGACAAATAAAACCAACTCTTGAAACCAAGATAATTGAAAATCTTTATACAGCCGGCCAAATAAATGGTACAAGTGGTTATGAAGAAGCAGCAGGACAAGGCTTAATCGCTGGAATTAATGCTTCCTTAAAACTAGAAAATAAAAAGCCCTTAATTCTAAAACGTAATGAAGCATATATTGGTGTTCTAATTGATGACTTAGTAACTAAAGGAGTAAAAGACCCATATCGTCTTTTAACATCCCGTGCAGAATACCGTCTTCTTTTAAGAGATGATAATGCTGATTTAAGACTTAGAGAATATGGCCATGAAATAGGATTAATAAATGATGATATTTATAATAAGTTTCTAAAGAAAAAGCAAGATATTGAAGAATTAACAAATATTTTAAAAGAAACTAAAATTACTCCTAAAAAAGAAATAAACGATATCTTAATAAAGTTAAACACATCTCCTTTAAAAGATAGTATTACTTTATATGACTTATTAAAAAGACCAGAACTATCTATAGAAGACTTAACTAATTTTAAAGAGTTAAATTACTCTAAAGAAGTTCTAAAAGAAGTAGAGATTAATATAAAATATGAAGGCTATATTAAAAAATCTCTTGAAGAAGCTAAGAAGATGTTAGAGTTAGAAGATAAAACTTTACCAGAAGATATTAACTATCAAGATATTCCTAATATTGCCAGTGAAGCGAAAGAGAAGCTAGACAAGATTAGACCAGTAACTTTGGGTCAAGCAAGTAGAATTAGTGGTGTTAATCCTGCTGATATCGCTATTATCTCTGTTTATTTAAAGAAAAGAGGAGAATAATGACTAAGGATGAATTTGTAAAAGAAGTAGAAAAACTAGGTTTAAAGGTAACTGATGAAGAGTTAAAAAAGTTAGATATTATTTATAATACTTTAATAGAAACAAATAAAACTATGAACTTAACAAGAATAACAGAAGAAAGTGATGTCTATTTAAAACATTTCTATGATAGTCTAACTCTAGCCAAAGTATATGACCTATCAAAAGCTAAAACTCTATGTGATATTGGAACGGGAGCCGGCTTCCCAGGTCTAGTCTTAAAAATATTCTATCCTAACTTAGAAATAACTTTAGTAGATTCTCTTTTAAAAAGAGTAAATTATCTTAATAACTTAATAGATAAATTACATCTAATTGGTATAAAAGCCTATCATAATCGTGCTGAAGAATTAATAAAAGCAGGAAAAAAATTTGATGTTGTAACTGCAAGAGCTGTAGCAAACTTACCAAAACTACTATTATGGACAATGCCTTTAGTAAATAAAAATGGTAGTTTTCTTGCCATGAAAGGAAATGTTACTGAAGAATTAGAACTATCTAAAGATATTCTGAAAAAACATAACTGGTATATTAATAATAAAGAGATATTTACTTTACCAAATAAGGAAGATGTAAGAACAATTTTAGAAATTAAAAATAAAGCCTAGCAAACTAGTACAATTAATGATATAATGAGATTAGTAGAAAAATAAAAGAATAGAATAAAGAGGGTATGCATATGGATAATAAAGAAAACGAAGTAGTATATTTACATTTAGATGATATAATTCCAAATAGATTTCAACCAAGACAAGTATTTGATGAAAAGGCTTTAAAAGAGTTAGCAGTATCTATCAAAGAACATGGTGTAATTCAACCAATTATTGTTCGTAACATTGGCAATAAGTACGAAATAATAGCAGGAGAACGTCGTTATAAAGCCTCAGCTATGGCAGGACTTACAACTATACCAGCTATTATTCGTAATTTGGATGATAAAGAAAGTAGCAAAGTCGCTCTTCTTGAAAACTTACAACGTAAGAACTTAAACCCAATCGAAGAAGCAAAAACATATCAAAAAATTCTTGAACTTGACCAAATGACTCAAGAAGAACTTGCTAAAACTATGGGTAAAAGTCAAAGTGCTGTTGCCAATAAACTACGTCTTTTATCTTTAACAGATGAAGTCCAAGATGCTCTTTTAAAAGACCAAATCTCAGAACGTCATGCTAGAGCCTTATTAAATGCCAAAGACCCTGAGACTCAAAAACAATTATTAAAAGAAGTTATAGATAAGAAAATGACTGTAAGAGAATTAGAGGAAAAAATAAATCCTAAAGAAGAAATAACAAAAAGTGATATAGATGCCTTATTAAATCCATCACCTGTTAGTGCTACTATGCCTCAAACAAACTCTTTAAATGTTCAAACTAATAGTAATAATACTAATCCTAATAATGATTTTAATACAAGTGTAGGAATTGATTATTCAACTCCTCCAAAATTTATTGATTACGATGTACCAAATATAAATGATAACTTAGAAAGTACTGCTAATAAATCTATTGATATCAATGCTATAAAAGATAATGCTAAAGATATTAATTTAAATGAACCAGTTGATAGTAATAAATCTAATCCTGTAAATGATTTTTTCAATGTTCCTAAAGTTGAAGAAAAAAATGATGAATCTGCAAAAGACTTTAAGTTCTTTACTCCAATCGAAGAAGAAACTAAAGAAGAGAAACCAAAACAAGACTCATCAGTATCCATGTTTGATGCTCCAGCCCCAACTAATGCTCCTTTCATCAATGATAACCCTTTTAACTTAGGATCTGAAACTAAAGATTTAAAAGATTCTACTAGTACATCTATGGATACTTTATTAGCAGGGGTAAATAATAATGATAATAAACCTAAAGACCAACCAACTGTCCCTAGTATAAATACCTTTAATAACCCATTCGCTAATAATCCTATTTTTAGCGACAATGTAAAAGCGAGTGAAGAACAACAAAAAGCTAATAAGCCAAAATATACTCTAAATGAATCTATAAATCTAGTAAGAGAAACTCTAAAGAAAATAGAAGAGTCAGGCTTTAAAGTAGATAGTGAAGAAATGGACCTTGTTAATAACTATCAGATAACTATTAAAATATCTAAAGAAAATAATAACAGCTAAAAGTAGAGTTAAATCTACTTTTTTAGATAAAATTCTTTCCATAATAACATATTTTTGATACAATAAAAAAGACAAATAGAAGAAGAGAGTGATAAAATGGCAAAGGTAATTTCTTTAGTTAATCAAAAAGGTGGAGTAGGAAAGACAACAACAAGTATTAACCTTTCTGCCTCATTAGCATTCCTTGGTAAAAAAGTATTATTAATAGACTTAGACCCTCAAGGTAATACTACAACAGGAGTAGGAATAAATAAGGGGGATATAGATGTAAGTGTATATGATGTTCTAACAAATAAATGCAGTACCAAAGATGCCATGATTAAAACTAAATATAAAAAACTATATGTACTACCTGCAACAATCAATTTAGCAGGTCTTGATATTGAACTACTTGAAAAAAGTCAGAGTGAACCTGGTTTTGCAAAAGGAGCCCAATTAAAATATCATCTAAAAGAGTTAGAAGATGAAAATTTTGATTTTATAATAATAGATTGTCCCCCATCATTAGGATTAATTACAACAAATGCCCTAACAGCAAGTGACTCTGTTATTATTCCAGTTCAATGTGAGTTCTTTGCTCTAGAAGGAATAATGCAATTACTAAATACAATAAGACTTGCTCAAAAACAATTAAATCCTAATCTAGATATAGAAGGAGTCTTACTAACGATGTTAGATTCAAGAACTAACTTAGGTTTTGAAGTAGTAGATGATATTAGAAAGTTTTTCAAAGAAAAGGTATATAATACTATTATACCAAGACTAATTAGATTAACAGAAGCTCCATCCCATGGAGAACCTATAATAGTATATGACCCTAAGAGTAAAGGCTCAGAAGCTTATCTAAACTTAGCAAAGGAAGTGATTGATAGAAATGGAAAATAAAAGGCGTGCTTTAGGAAAAGGTCTTGAAGAATTATTTAATAGTGAACAATTAAATATTGCCGATGTAGAAGAAAAGATAATAAATAACACTCCAAAAGACCAAATAGTAAATCTAAATCTAGATGAATTAAGAAGTAACCCTTATCAACCTCGTAAAAACTTTGATGAAGAAAGTCTAAATGAATTAGCTTCATCTATCAAAGAGCATGGAGTATTTCAACCTATAATTGCTAAAAAAAGTATTAAAGGCTATGAAATAATAGCAGGAGAACGTCGTGTTAAAGCTTCAAGACTAGCAGGCTTAACTACCATACCAGCCATCATTAAAGACTTTACTGATGAAGAAATGATGGAAATAGCTTTACTAGAAAACTTACAAAGAGAAAACTTAAGTGCTATGGAAGAAGCAGAAGCCTATAATGCCTTAAAGACTAGACTTAATCTAACACAAGAAGAACTTGCTAAGAAAGTAGGTAAATCAAGAAGTCATATTACTAATATGCTAGGACTTTTAACTTTGCCTAATGAAATAAAAGACGAAGTAGTAAAAGGTGAACTAAGTATGGGACATGCTAGAGTCCTAAGTAAGCTTGAAGATAAAGAGCAAGCTATAAGTCTAGCAGAAAAGACAATAAATGAAAATCTAAGTGTTAGAAGACTAGAAGAGTTAACCAATTCTAAAGAAGAATATCATCGTAAAAAAGAAATAACACCTCATAAATCAAAAGCTAAAGATAATGAATACTCTTACTTAGAAAGTGATTTATGTGAAAAACTAGGTACAAAAGTAAAGATAAGAAATAATAAACTAGAAATAAGTTTTACAAATGCTAATGACTTAACAAGAATACTTGAAATAATGCATTTAGATAAATAAAGGAGGTAATCCCCTTGAAAGAATTTTTTGAATCAGAAATATTTATATATCTAGTAAGACCTATAATATATATTGCCCTTGCCTATATTTTCTACAAAGTAATAACATTTTTTCTTACTAAAGCTTTACATACTAAATATTTAAAAAATAAAAATAAAAAACGTGTAAATACAACTTTAAGTCTTATAAATAACTGCTTAAAGTATATAATAATATTTTTAACAATCTTAATTCTACTTAATAGTTTTGGTATTAATGTAAGTAGTATCTTAGCAGGTTTAGGAATAGTCGCTGCTGTTCTTACTCTAGCCTTCCAAGACTTAGCAAAAGACTTTATCGCTGGTATATCTATTGTTATGGAAGACCAATTTGAAATAGGTGATAATGTCATGATTAATGGCTTTCGTGGTGATGTTATAGAAATGGGACTTAAGACAACTAGAATAAAAGATTATAAAGGTGCAGTCCAAATAATATCAAATCACATGATAACAGAAGTTACTAACTATAGTTTAAATCCATCCCTAGCCGAAGTTACAATCTCTGTAGATTCTGATAATAACTTAGATAAAGTTGAGAAGATTATTAGAAAAACTATGGATACAATTGATAAAACTTATGATTTTCTTAAAGGAAATACTGAACTATGGGGAGTTGAGATGCTAGAACAAAATGCTGTAACATATAAATTAGCAGTTAAAACTAAGACTGGAAAAGATTTTGATGTTCAAAGAAAGATGAGAAAAGACTTACAAGATGCTTTAACTAAAGCAGGTATTAAGATGCCACAAACACATATGGAGGTTCGTAATGGAAAGTAAAACATATAAATTAGGAGATAGACTAGTATTAAAAAAAGGCCATCCTTGTGGTGCTAATGACTGGGAAGTAGTAAAATTAGGAGCCGATATTAAACTAAAATGTAGAAACTGTGGTAGATTAGTATTTATACCAAGAATAGAGTTAAATAAAAAGATAAAGAAAATAATAGAAAAGGAGAATGAAGATGCATCATAATAGAAGAAAGTTAAAATTAAAAAAATTCTATCTCCATCCTATTACCATTTATCTACTATTAACATTTCTTGTTTTAGTACTAAGTGCTATTCTTTCAGCTTTTCAAATGCAAGCGACTTATAATACAATAAGTCCTACAACTAATGAATTAGAAAGTACCTTAGTAACAGTAGAAAATTTACTAAACTTCGATGGTATGAAATATATATTTAGTAATGCTATGACTAACTTCTTATCTTTTGCACCATTAGGTATGTTATTACTAACTCTATTTGGCCTTAGTATTGCAAAATCAACTGGTTTTCTAGATACTCTATGTAAAAGAGTATTGATTAAAATAGATAAAAAAATATTAACATTTATTATTATTTTTATAGCAACTATCTCATCTTTAATAAATGATGTAGGTTATGTTATCTTAATACCAATATCTGCTATGTTATTCTTACTTAATAATAGAAATCCATATCTAGGAATAATAGCAGCCTTTGCAGGTGTTAGTTTTGGTTATGGAGTATCTATCTTTGTAGGTAGTATGGAAGTTAATCTAATACCAGACACCACTACAGCCGCTCGTCTAATAGATGCTTCCGCTCATGTCAGTCTAACTTCGAATCTATTTATAATAATCGCTTTTTCCCTTATTTTATCAATAGTTGGAACTATTATAATAGAAAAGATAATCGCTCCACGTCTTGGTAAATATAAAGAAAAAGAAGAGTTATCTAAAACAGAAGAATTAGTTGTTGTCGATGAAGTAGATGCTAAAGAATTAGAACAACAAAAAATAGAGAAAGATAGACGTGAAAAAAGAGGACTTAAAGCTGCTATCATAACAGGAATAATAGTAATAATTTTATTTATCTATTCTATAATACCAAATTTACCATATTCAGGAATGTTACTTGATATGGAAGAAGATACTTATCTTGGTCAATTATTTGGTACTAACTCTTATTTTCAAGATGGCTTTACTTATATGATGGCTTTACTTCTAACTTTAGTTGGTATTGCCTATGGAATAGGTGCTAAAAGTATTAAGAACGATAAAGATATCATTAATGGTTGTAAAGAAACATTCGCTCCTATGGGAGAAATATTAATGTTAATCTTTGTTGTATCACAATTTACTTCCGTATTTAGAGAAACAAATATCGGAACAGTTATTGCCTCTTGGTGTGCTAGTGCTGTAGGTAATATTGGCTTTACAGGCCTACCTTTAATAATATTCGCTATCATTATGATAGGACTTGCTAATCTCTTTGTTCCAACTGCAAGTGCTAAATGGCAAATATTCGCTCCAGTTATGGTTCCTGCCTTTATGCAATCAAATTTATCAGCACCATTCGCTCAGTTTATCTTAAGAGCAGGTACTTCAATAACAGCAGGTATAACTCCATTACTAGCATGCTTTGCCATTTATATAGGTTACTTAAATGTCTATAACCCAGATAAGACAAAACCAATAACAATTCATAAAAGTATAAGTTATCTTTTACCATACTTTGGAATAATCGCCATAACTTGGATTTTGCTAATAATAGGATGGTACTTAATAGGACTACCACTAGGTCCAGGAGTATATGCCACAATTTAAATACCGCAAGGTATTTTTTTCTTTTAAAAGATATAAAACAATGCTATAATATGAAGAAGAAAAGAGGTAATATTATGAGTTTAAAAGCAGGAATTATAGGACTACCAAATGTAGGTAAAAGTACATTGTTTAATGCCCTAACAAAAACCCACATCTTAGCAGAAAACTATCCATTCGCAACTATTGACCCTAATGTTGGAATAGTAAATGTTAAAGATGAAAGAATTGATAAATTATCAAGTATGTATAATCCTAAAAGAACAATCTATACAAGTTATGAGTTCATTGATATAGCAGGACTTGTTAAAGGTGCAAGTAAAGGAGAAGGACTAGGTAATAAGTTCTTATCACATATAAGAGAAGTAGATGCCATCTGTGAAGTAGTAAGATGTTTTGATAATGGTAATATAATCCATGTCGATGGTAATGTAGACCCTATAAGAGATATTGAAACAATTAATCTAGAATTAGTGCTAGCAGACTTAGAAACAGTAACTAATAGAATAGGTAGAATTAGTAAAAAAGCTAGAATGAGTAAAGATAAAGATGAACTTTTAGAGTATGAAACTCTAGAAAAATTAAGAAAAGCTCTAGAAGAAAATACCCCAATAAGACTAATTGACTTAACAAAAGAAGAGAAATCTATTATCAAAAGCTTTAATCTTCTAACCGAAAAACCTTTGATTTATCTTGCCAATGTTAATGAAAGTGATTTAGGTACAGATAATGACTATGTTAAAAAAGTTAAAGAATATGCTAGCAAAGAAAATGCTAAAGTAATAGAAATATGTGCTAAAGTAGAAGAAGAGTTAAGTGAACTAGAAGAAGAGGATGCTAAAGAAATGTTAGAAGCTTTAGGACTAGAAAAAAGTGGACTAGACTCTCTAATCTCTGCAACCTATGACTTATTAGGACTTGCCACATATTTTACCGTAGGGCCAGATGAAGTAAGAGCTTGGACTTTCAAAAAAGGCATGAATGCTAAAAGCTGTGCTGGTATCATCCATACAGATTTTGAAAAAGGCTTTATTAAAGCAGAGGTTATCTCCTATGAAGACTTAATAGAGTGTGGTAGTGAATTAAAAGCAAGAGAAGCAGGTAAAGCAAGACTTGAAGGAAAAGACTATTTAATGCAAGATGGGGATATCTGTCACTTTAGATTTAATGTATAATGGGCAAGATATACTAAACTAACAGTTCAAAATATAACCAGTTGTTATTGTTATATAAGCCAAGAAAAATATTTAATATTATTTATTTATAGAATAAAATGTATTATAATGAACTTAAGAGGAGTTGATTGAAATGCTTTATATTGATGAAAATACTATGTTGGCATGTACATTATTATCAGATGATTCCATTGCCGGTGTAGACTATAAAGATTTAGAAAAATTTGTAGAAGTATTCAAAAAAAATTTATCTGAAACAAAAGTAGAATATATCTTACCATTTTATCCGCACAATGGACTAACACATGGCTATGGAAGTTGGCAAGAAAACTTTGTTTGTTATGCTGGAAGATATTTTTGTAGATTAGATGAAGAACAAGAAAAAAAATTTAAAGAAGAAAAAATATCCTCTTTAATTAGTGAACTAAATAAAGAGGGAGTTGAAGAAATGAATGCTACAAACATAGTACTAAATAGTATAGAAGCTTATAAACAAAGGAATAAAAAATTAGAAGAACCAAAGGTATTAAATAAAATAATAAAAAGAAAACAAGCCAAACCTTCACTAATAATTAATATATCTTCATCTAGATAGAGAAGGATAAAAAAATTCAAAGAAAAAGATAGACTTTTCTTTTTTCTTTTGCTATAATACTAGCGAGTATTTAATTACTCCTTACCTAGAAATAGGTCTTATGTCCAGAAGGAGGTGTACGTTTAATGACAAATTATGAAATCATGTTTATCGTTAAACCAGATTTAGATGAGGCTGCTATTAAAAAAGAAGCAGAAAATCTAAAGAAAGTTTTAACTGATAGAAAATGTAAGATTAATGAAGAAAAAGCAATGGGACAAAAAGAATTAGCTTATGAAATGAACAAATATAAAAATGGTTATTATTTCTTATATGTTGTAGAAGCAACTCATGAAGCAATTTCTGAATTTGACCGTCTAGCTCGTCTAAATGAAAACATTTTACGTCATTTAGTTATTAAATTAGACGATTAAGAAAAGAGGTATTTATGAATAAAGTATTTTTAATAGGTCGCTTAACTCGTGACCCTGAACTTCGTTATACAGGTAATAATACAGCAGTAGCAAGTTTTACTATCGCTGTTAATAGAACTTATACTAACCAAGCAGGAGAGCGTGAAGCAGATTTTATACCAGTTGTAGTATGGCGTAGACAAGCTGAAAGTGTTAAAAACTATCTATCACAAGGTAGTCAAGTAGCAGTAGAAGGACGTATTCAAGTACGTAATTATGATGACCAAAATGGACAACGTCGTTACGTTACTGAAGTAATCGCTGATAGTGTTGAATTTATTGGTTCAAAAAGAGATAATAATGGCTCCCAAGGAACTAATACTAACAACTATAACAGTGGAGTGACATCCGCTCCATCTACTCCATCAGAACCTACTCCATATGACTTTACTGATACACCATCATCAAATAATGGAACAGATATTTCAAATGACCCATATAAAGACTTTGGAGCAAGTATTGAAATAGATGATAGTGAATTACCATTTTAAAAGAAGGGAGGAATAGTCTATGGCTAAAGACTTTAAAGAACATAAAGAATTTGGACGTCGTAAAAAGAAAGTATGTATAATGTGTGCTGGAAAAGACGTTAACTATAAAGATGTTGATACATTAAGAAGATTTATTAACGATAGAGGTAAAATTGTTCCTCGTCGTGTAACAGGAACTTGTGCTCGTCATCAAAGACATATAGCAAGAGAAATTAAAAGAGCAAGAGCTATTGGTCTATTACCATTTACTAAGTAAATAGAAACATCTATTTACTTTTTTCATTACAAGTTTTACTTCTACCCTAAAATAGTATATAATATTAACAAGGGATAAAAGGAGGATCTAATGAAATTAATAGAAAGAAAAAAAGAACTAAAGCAAAAATTAAAATCTGCAAAAACAGTTTTTATTATGGCTCATAAAGATTTAGATTTAGATGCCCTAGGAAGTTCTATAGGTCTTTACATTATCTTAGAAAAACTAAATAAAAATTGTTTTCTAATTATTAATGATACAAAGCATGAATCTGGTGTCTCTAAAGTATTTAAAGAACTAGAAGGATGCCTAAATATAATTAAAGATAGTGAAATAGAAGATAATCTTTATATAAGAAGTAAGAAAAATCTATTAGTAATATTAGATACAAATAAAGAAGAATTGGTCCAAGCAAGAGATGCTATTAATTATTTTGATAAAGAAAATATAGTAATATTAGACCATCATGAACTAGGAGAAACATCAATTGATGCTGGACTTATGATAATAGATAATGATATTTCTAGTACTTGTGAAATGATTACTAATCTAATAGAAGCCTATAAAATGGAACTTGACCCTTATTATGCAACTCTTTTATTATCAGGAATTGTCTTAGATACTAATAACTTTACATTAAAAACAAATTCTGAGACTTACTATGCTGCCTATTACTTATCAAGTATGGGTGCCAGTACTAAGAAAGTTCAGTATCTATTAAAACAAGATTTAAAAGAGTACATTGAAAGACAAAAAGTAATTACTAATGTCGATATTATAAATAATAGAATCGCTATCGCTAAAGGTAGTCCTTACATGGTATATCGAAGAGAAGATATCGCTAAAATAGCCGATACCCTTCTATTCTTTAACGATATAGAAGCATCATTTGTTATTGCCAAAACTACTTCTAAAACCATCTCTATTAGTGGTAGAAGTCTAGGTAACTATGACATTTCTAAAATACTTACCCCATTAGGTGGTGGCGGAAACAAGACCGTAGGGGCAACACGAATAAGTGATAGTACTATTAGTAAAGTAGAGACTAAACTAAAACAAATCTTAAAAAAAGAGGAGGAATAGCATGGAAGTAATCTTTATAAAAGATTTAAAAGGACAAGGTAAAAAGGGAGAAATAAAAGAAGTAAAAGATGGATATGCTGAAAACTTCTTAATAAAAAAAGGCTATGCGATTAAGTCTACTAAAACCTCTTTAGAGAAACTAGCTGATGAAAACAAAGCTAAAAAAGAAGAAGAGGAAAAAGCTAAGAAAGAAGCAATAAGTTTAAAAGAAAAATTAGAGAAAGTAACTTTAACTTTTAAAGTTAAAACAGGAGATAATGATAAAGTCTTTGGAAGTATTAGTGTTAAACAAATAAAAGAAGCCCTAAAAGAAAAAGGTTATGACTTTGATAAAAGTATGATTAAACTAACAAGTTCTCCTTCATCTTTAGGTTTTCATAATATCGAAGTAGAGCTATATAAAAACATAACTGCCAAAGTAAAAATACATTTAGTTAAGTAGGTGATAATATGGCTGTAAGACCAAGCCCTCACAATTTAGAAGCAGAAAAAAGTGTCTTAGGTTCTTGTTTTCTTTCAAATAATGCTTTATTAATGGCTATAGAAGCCTTAGATGAGACTGACTTTTATGATGCTAGACATGCTAAAATATTTACAGCATTAAAAAAATTAGTTGAAGAAAAAACACCTGTTGACTTAACTACTTTAACAACAGAATTAACTAAACTAAACTATTTAAATGATGTAGGAGGAGTTGCGTATTTAACAGAAATAACAACCTTTGTTCCAACCGCTACTAATGTAGAATACTATATAAAAGAAGTAGATAATGCTTCTCTTCTTAGAAGATTAATTGAAACAGCAGAATCTATCGCTACCATGGGATATAATAGTGAAGAAAGTATAGGTGATATCTTAGATAGTGCCGAACGTAAAATCTTAACTATCGCTAAGAATAGAAAAGCTAGTGAGTTTAAATCTATAGGTGAAGTCTTAAAAAAGACTGAAGAAGACTTACAAAAGCTTGCCGAAGCGAAAGGAGAAATAACAGGTATCCCTACAGGATGGTATGATATTGATAAAGTAACAGCAGGACTTCATGAAAATGAACTTATAATTCTTGCCGCTCGTCCTGGTATGGGTAAAACTGCCTTTGCCCTTAACCTTGCTACTTATGTAACAACACACACAGATAAAACAGTCGCTGTATTCAACCTTGAAATGGGAGCAGAACAACTTGCTAACCGTATTATCTCATCTCTTGGACAAATAGAAGGATACAAACTTAGAACTGGTAAAATGTTAAATAATGACTGGAAGAGATTTGACCAGGCAGTTAGTAGATTAGATAATTCTAAACTATATATAGATGATACTCCAGGTATAACAATTGGAGAAATACGTGCGAAATGTCGTCGTTTAGCGTCATCTCCAGATGGCCTTGACCTTGTAATAATCGACTACCTTCAATTAATATCAGGTGGTAAAAACTATGGAGCCAATCGTCAACAAGAAGTAGCAGATATCTCAAGAAGTCTAAAAACTCTTGCGATGGAGTTACATATTCCCGTAATTGCCTTAGCCCAACTTTCTCGTAGTGTTGAAGGAAGAGAAGATAAAAGACCAATGCTATCAGATTTAAGGGAGTCAGGTTCAATCGAGCAGGATGCCGACCTTGTAGGTTTCCTTTATCGTGATGATTATTACAATAAAGAAGCTAAAAACGATGCTACAAGTATCAGTGAATTTATAATCGCTAAGCACCGTGCTGGACCTCAAGCTACTATCCAGTTACTATTTAAAAAAGATACATCTACATTCTTAAATATGAGCAAAAACGAAATAGAGGAGGAATAAGATGAATATAAAAACTATAATTACAATCATAGTTGCCTTAATGGTAAGTCTCATTATAATATTTATAACTCCTAAAGAAGAAACATTAACCCCTAAAAACGTTTATCGTGTCTATCTAGCCGGTAAATCAGTAGGATTAATAGATGATAAAGACTCACTAGACGAGTATATAGATAAAGAACAACAGACTTTAAAAGATAAATACAAAGCTGACAAAGTCTATGCTCCAGAAGACTTAGAAGTAGTAAAAGATGTAACCTATAATGAAAACATATCTACAACAGAAGAAATATACAATAAAATTAAGGACATCGAGCCATTTACTATTAAAGGATATGCTATAACAATAGAAGGTCTTGATAGTACTAATGAAGAAGGAGAAACAATAAAAGGAAAAGACCAAACTATCTATGTTTTAGATAAAAAAGTTTTTGAAGAAGCAATGGATAATACGATAAGGTCATTTGTAGATAGTGATAGTTATGATAAATATCTAAATAATGACCAAAAAGAAATTGAAAGTGGCAAAACAGGAACAGTTATAGAAAATATTTATATAGAAAACAAAGTAACTATAAAAGAAACAAATATTCCATCAGATGAAACTATTTATGAAAATGTTGATGATTTAAGTAAATACTTACTATTTGGAACTCTAGATGAACAACAAAAATATACCGTTCAAGCAGGAGATACAATCAGTGATGTCGCCTTCAATAACAAACTATCTAATGAAGAGTTCTTAATCGCTAATCCAGAGTTTACAGATGCTAATAACCTTCTATATGAAGGACAAAATGTTACAATAAGTATTATTAAACCACAATTTAGATTAGTAGAAATAGACCACCAAGTTACAACTCAGGATATACCTTATGAAACAGAGACAAGATATGATAATACCCAGTATTCTACCTATGAAGAAACAATTCAAGAAGGAGTAAATGGATCTCAATTAGTAACATCAAAAGTAGAAAAGGTTAATGGACAAGTAGAAAGTGCTGTTATTGATAATAATGCTACTCAAGTTTTAAAAGAGCCTGTTAAGAGAATTGTAGTTAAAGGTACTAAACAAAGAGAAAGCAGCGGAGGAGTAAACAGTGGATTAAGTAGTAACAGTAAAGTAGAAGGATACTGGTTATGGCCTACAAGAACTCCATACTATATAAGTAGTCCATATGCTTATCGTTGGGGAACTCTTCATGATGGTATGGATATAGCAGGTGCCGGTTTCGGCTCACCAATTTATGCCTCTAATAATGGTATAGTAGTAGCATCATCTTATAAATATGATAATGGTGAATATATTGTTATTAATCATAACAATGGTTACTATACAATGTATGCTCATCTTGCTGAACGTTATGTTAGTGTAGGACAAGAAGTTTCGCAAGGAGATACTATTGGAGCGATGGGTAGGACAGGAGCAGCTACAGGAGTTCATCTTCACTTTGGATTATGGAGAGGATATCCATATAGCCGTGGTTCATCTTCTATGAATCCTATGAGTCTATTCTAATGAAAATAAAAGTACTAGCGAGTGGATCTAAAGGAAACTGTTCCTTAATAGAAACAGCATCTGCTCGCTTTCTTATTGATATAGGAATTACCTATCAAAGATTAAAAAAAGAATTAGAGAAGATGAACTTAAACTTAGATGATATAGATGCCCTCCTTTTAACCCATGCTCATAATGACCATACAAGTGGTCTTAAAGTCCTTTTAAAACATACCAACTTTAAGATTTATGCAAATAAAGATATTATAAAAGAACTAACCGTAGATATAGATAAAGAAAGAATAGAACTTTATGATAGTATTATGCATTTAAATAGTACAGAACTAACCATCTTTAAGACAAGTCATGATGCCAAAGGCTCAGTTGGTTTCTTAATAACAGATGATGGAAGTTCCTTAGTATATATAACAGATACGGGATACTTAAATCGTAAGTACTTTAAATTACTAACAAACAGAAATATTTATTATATAGAAAGTAATCATGATGAGAAAATGCTTATGGATGGACCTTATCCTTATTACTTAAAACAAAGAATACTTAGTGATGAAGGGCATCTGTCTAATGAGACAACTTCAAAATATTTAAAGAAATTAGTAGGAGATAGTACTAAGTACATAATTCTCGCTCATTTAAGTGAACATAACAATAAAGAAGAACTTGCTTATACAACAACTAGAGTTGCTCTACAAGATAGAAGTGATATTAAAATATTAGTAGCCAAACAAAATGAGGCATTAGAAGAAATAGAGGTAATATATGATAAAGTTAATATGTGTAGGTAAAATAAAAGAAAAATACTTAAATGAGGCGATAGATGAATATAAAAAGAGGCTATCTAAATATACAAAATTAGACATAGTAGAACTACCTGATAGTAGTTACAATGAAATAGATAAAGTAAAAAAAGAGGAAGGTAAACTCATTTTAAAGCACATAAAAGAAACTGATAATGTTATTATTCTTGACATGAATGGACATGAGTTATCATCAGTAGAATTAACTACTAAATTATGTTCCTTAGAAGCGATGAATAGTAATATAACCTTTATAATAGGAGGAAGTTATGGCCTAAGTGAAGAAGTAAAGAAAAGAGCGAATTATAGTATATCTTTTTCTAAATTAACTTTTCCTCATCAACTATTTAGAGTTATATTACTAGAACAACTTTATAGAACATATAAAATAAGAAATAATGAAAACTATCATAAGTAGGAGTGAGAAGTATGATTGGAAACGATTGGGATATTTATTTAAAAGATGAATATAATAAAGACTATTTTAAAAAATTAATAGATTTTGTTAATAAGGAATATAAAGAAAAGACTATTTATCCACCTAAAAATGAGATATTTAATGCCTTAAGACATACTCCATATAAAGATGTTAAAGTCGTAATACTGGGACAAGACCCATATCATGGAGAACATCAAGCAGAAGGACTATCTTTCTCTGTTAAAAATGGTATTAGAAAGCCACCATCATTACAAAATATCTTTAAGGAGTTAAATGATGACTTAGGAATACCTTTTCCTAAAACAAGTAGTCTAATTCCTTGGGCAGACCAAGGAGTATTACTTCTAAATGCCGTTTTAACAGTACAAGCGAATATGGCCGCCTCTCATAAAGATAAAGGTTGGGAAATATTTACTGATAAAATAATTGAATTATTAGATAAAAAAGAAGAGCCAGTAGTCTTTATTCTTTGGGGTTCTTTTGCAAGAAATAAAAAGAAACTAATAACTAATAAAAATCACTATATAGTAGAGTCAGCTCATCCTTCACCTCTATCTGCCTACAATGGCTTCTTTGGTAGTAAACCATTCTCTAAGACTAATAACTTCCTAATCTCTAAAGGTCTAAAACCAATAGATTGGAAAATAGATTAATTAGCACTAATTAGTTTTTATATGTTTATATCTTAATCCTAACCACAACTAATAAAAAATATGGTAAGATATATAGCAAGGGAGGTTTATTATGTATAATGACAAAGAAGAATATTTAAAAAGAGTGATAAAAAGGACTTATAAAAGATATATTGGAGAAAGGACCGATGGAAAAGCAACAATAGTTGATGTCTTAAAATTTTTTAATATTTCCATAGATACTACTAGATTAGAAGACTATGATATTGAATCAATCGATTATAATATTCCATCTATAAAAGTAGTAGATAAGAAAGACAATACAACAGTTACATCAAAGTATACAGAAGATGCAAAACTTTTAAACTATAGTGGTAATACCAAATTTATTAATGTAATTATTACTAATCCTAACTATAGAATAGAAAGCTTGTATTATACAAATTCAACCATACCAATAATTTCGCAACTAACATTTATAAAAGATGATTATGAATTAACTTTTGAAAAAGAAAGAGAGAATTATTTTGGTTTTGGTATTAGTGCAGATACAAGATTTGTTATACGATATAAGAAAAATATAAAAGAAGGAAGAAAAACAGGAAAGCAATCGCTATTAACAAAAATTTATCAAATAAAAGATAGTAATACTTTTGAACAAGATTACACTTATGACTTACAGCATTTAATAAACTATAATGATAGACAAGATAAATATTGTTATAATGAATTTGGAACTATTATTTATGGAATAAATAACATAGAAATAAAAGATAAATTGCATCAATTTAATGGGGTTTGTTTTGAAAAGATAAATAAAGAATTCCGTAGATATCTACCTTATAATATAAATGAAAAGGATTTTACTAGGTATTTTAATAAAAATGTATGTAAATCTGCTATTATATTTACAGGTAGTACTGATGAAGGTATTCATCATTTCTTAACAATTTCCAAAAACAAAACTTCCAATAATGACAATACTTTAACTATTGATGATAACATACATTTGAAATATGAAGCGATAAAATGGAAAAGCATAACAAAAGAAGATGGTATACCAGACCAAGAAAAAGTTATAATTGCTAAAAAAGAACTTCAAGTCGCAAAAATTAATGATGATAATATTTCAAGTCTAGAAATTCAAAGTATTCTAGAACAATTAACCGCTAAAGAAAATGAGGATATAGACAATATATTTATTCAAACTGTTATCAATGAATTAATGAATTTTATTAATAAATTAGAAATTCAAAAAGGATTTAAAGAAGAACTAATAGATGAATTATCACCAAAGGAATTTATTAATAAAACATTTGAAGAAATTTATACATTAGTCAGCAATGATAAAGATAAATTTTTTGATTTAATCTCAAACCAGTTTCATAATGCGACAAATATAAAATTAGAACAAGGCCATACAAAAATACTGAAATAAAAAAGATTTATACTAAAGTTATTGGGTTCTTTGTCAAATAGTGGGGATTTAAGAAAATCCAAATGACAAAATAATCGATTGAAGCATAAAATTATGCTT
>CALVIV010000015.1 GCA_944331935.1 uncultured Bacilli bacterium
GTAAACTTAGGAGGCTTAATTCCTGTCTGGCTAACAAAATAAATCTTAAGTCTTTTACCTTTATAACTAGGAGCAGGATTTAAACTATAAGCATCTTCAATAACTTCATTTAAAACACTAGTCTTAATCTCTCGCTTAATATTTTCTTTTACCTTTAATACTTCTGGCATTAAAGTGTGAATTCTCTTTTTAGTCAAAGCTGATAAGAATACAACAGGAGCATAAGTAGCAAATTGAAATTCACTTCTAACAAGTTTTTTAAACTCAGATATGTTAGCATCATTAACTGCATCCCATTTATTAACAACGATAATTAAACCTTTACCACGTTCTATTGCATAACCTGCAATATGTTTGTCATGTTCTTTAATACCATCTTCTGCATCAATAACTAAAAGACATATATCACTTTTATCAATAGAATTCATTGACCTAAATAAACTATACTTCTCAACACTTTCATAAACTTTACCTTTTTTTCTCATTCCTGCTGTATCAATTAAAACGAACTCTTCATCATGATATTTAAAAACCGTATTAATAGAGTCTCTTGTTGTTCCCGCCACATCACTAACAACAACTCTTTCTTCATTTAAAATAGCATTAGTTAAAGAACTTTTACCCACATTAGGTCTACCAATGATAGCAATTTTTAAACGTGTATCTTCGTCAGTTTCTTCTTTAGTTTTAAAATCCATTGTTACTTCATCCATAAGTTCAATATAACCCGTATTATGAATAGCACTTATAGGAATATAATTATCAAAACCAAGCTCATAAAAGTCATATATATTATCATAACTATCTTTATTATCCATTTTATTAATCGCTACCACTATTTTTTTATTACTACGTCTTAAAATATCCCTAACAACTAAATCATTACTAGTAATACCTTCTTTTGCATCTACAACAAAGATAACTTCGTCCGCTTCATTAATTGCAATTTCTGCTTGCATCTTTATCTCATCATTAAATTTTTCATTAGCAAGGTCAATTCCTCCCGTATCAACTAAATAAAAAGGCTTATTCATATAACTTACTTCTTCATATAGTCTATCACGAGTAACCCCTGGAACATCTTCTATAATAGCAATACGAGACCCAGCTATCTTATTAAATAAAGTACTTTTTCCAACATTAGGTCTACCTACAATCGCTACAATTGGTAACTTCATAAGTCCCATCTCCTTTCTTTTCACATATTGTATCATATCTTTACACAAATTTAAATATCTTCTATAATTATATAAAGGTGATATTATGTTTAAAAAAGCGAAAGAATTTAAAAAGAGACTAGTAGAATATTATAAAGAAGAAGAAAATAAGAAAGTCGCTATTTTTTATACAGTTTTAAGATTTTTAGTTATCCTTTGTCTAATAAGAGAAATATTTATTGGTAATTATCATAACGTTTTCTTATGCCTTTTAACTTTAGTTTTATTTGTTATCCCATTCTTTATAGAAGATAAGTTTCAAGTAACTATTCCTAATGTTTTAGAAATAATAATACTTTTATTCATCTTCTCTGCAGAAATATTAGGAGAAATCCAAAACTTCTATAATATTATTCCCAACTGGGATACAATTCTTCACACAATTAATGGTTTCTTAGCCGCTGCAATAGGCTTTTCTCTAATTGATATTTTAAATAGAACTGATAAAGTTCATATCGAGTTAAGTCCTATCTTTGTCGCTTTAGTTGCCTTTTGTTTTTCCATGACTGTTGGAGTAGTATGGGAGTTCTTCGAATACACTGCTGATTCCCTATTAAGTACTGATATGCAAAAAGACACTATTGTAAATAAAATATCTTCATTTAACTTAATAAACTCTAATGCTTCTGACCCTGAGATAATTAAAGATATAAATAAAACTACTATTTACTATGGTAATGATACTATAACTATTCCTGATGGTTACCTAGATATAGGTCTAATAGATACTATGGAAGATTTAATAGTTAACTTTATAGGAGCCTTATTCTTTTCTATTCTAGGTTATTTCTATATTAAACATCGTGATAAATATAAAGGAATAGAGCATTTTATTCCAAGAAAAAAGCTTAAGAGTTAAATCTTAAACTTTTTTTACTTAAAAACATTCTTTTTAAGTTCGACAATATCAGAGATATCACAGTCTAAATAATTACAAAGTCGCTCTAAGATATTGATATCTAATCTTGTTAAATCACCATTAATATATCTGGTAACAACTTTATAATCTGTCTCTGTATCTTGGCTAAGTTTATTTTTACTTATTTTCTTCTTATCAAGTAAATTACCAAGTTTAAAGTAAAAAGCACTATCGCCAATTTTAACCTCAATACCATCTTTATTCATTTTATCGCCCTCAAATTAATTTTAACAACTGCTTGGCTAAACAGCTACTGGTTATATGACTAATAATATTATTTACTAATACTTACAAATTATACATAATAGTTGATAATAAGATTTAAATTCTATATAATTATGGTAAGGAGTGGAAATTATGTTCATAGGTTTAATTTTTATTTTAATTGGAGTATTGTTTTTAATATCCATTATTGCCCCAGAGTTTAGTATTAATTTTTCTTATATTTTTCCCTTAATACTAATAGCAGCATCTCTATACTATATTATAAAAGGTAGAAAGTTTACTCTTGCAAACACTATTGTTTTATATTTAGGAATTTGGTTTCTATTAGATGAACTAAATATTATAAGAGGAGAATTTAGTAATGCCTTCTTCCCTTTAATTTTAATAATAATTGGTATATTTATAGTTATAGAGAGCTTAAAAGTAAAAAAAGTATTTAAAAGAAAAGATGATAACTTAAAAAACTATTATGGTATCTTTAGTGGCTTAGAAGAAAGAGTAACTGACTCTAGTTTTAAAGGTGCTAATGTTTATAGTATTTTTGGAGGAGTAGACCTAGATTTAAGAAATTTAGAGTCAAAAGGGGATATAACAATTAATGCTTATTCTATCTTTGGCGGTACTAGTATCTTTGTAAATGATAACTTAAATGTAAAACTTAACTCATTCGCTCTATTTGGAGGCAATGAGAATAAAACACTTTCCTCTGATAAAAAGAAAAGTAATACTTTAACAATTAATGGTATTTCTATTTTTGGAGGAACAGAAATTAAGTAGTCTTACAAATTAGTAAGATTATTTTTCTTGTCAAAAAGATAAGTTATTAGTATCATTAATATGAAGGTGATAATATGCAAGTAACAATTTTAGGAACAGGAGCTTTTGGACTTGCTCTTGGTAATTTATTACATGAAAGAAGTAATGCCGATATTATTTTCTGGACTGCTTTTGAAGAGGAATATCTAGAAATAACTAATAATAATACTTATGATAGAGTTCTAACAGGAATAGAACTTGCAAGTGATTTAGATGTGACAATGGATTTAGAAAAAGCCTTAAATAACTCTGATTTAATCATAGTGGCTATTCCATGTAACCATGTAAGAGAAGTATTAACTAGAATAAAAGATTATTTAACAGATAATAGTAGAGTAATATTAGTATCTAAAGGTCTTGAAAAGAATACTGACTTCTTAATGACAGAAATCTATGATGAATTAAATTTAAAGGGCAATGTTTCTTATCTAGCAGGACCTACTTTTGCTAAAGAACTTATCGTTAATAGTAAAGCCGGCTTAACATTTGGCACAAAAGATGAAAAAACTAAAGAGTTAATGTTAGAGTTATTTAAAGATACCAATGTCGAAATAGAAGTAATAGATGATTATATTGGACTAGAGTTATATGGTGTCATTAAAAATGTTTTAGCAATACTTATGGGAAGTATCAGTAGTAAATATAGAGGAGACTCTACTAATGCTTATTATTTAACTAAAGTTTATAATTTTGCTAAAGACTTAGTAACTAAACTAGGAGGAGATAGTAAAACAGCAACGTGTTATGGAGCTTTAGGGGATATTTTATTAACTTGTAATAGTAAAACTAGTCGTAATTATAGTTATGGAGTCCTTTTATATACTAATAAAGAAGAAGCAGATGTTTATAAAAAACATTATACTGTTGAAGGAAGTATTGCTATTAACTCTTTAACAAAACTATTAGAAAAGAATAATCAAACATCAGAGTTTTTAGAAAAATTAACAGATTACTTTAACGGTAAAGTTTCTCTAGATGAAGTATTAGAACTATTCTAGGAGTATTTATGGAAGTATATTTAGAATCAATAAAAACTGCTTTTCTTATCTTTCCCTTATTAGCTTTCTTAATAACATTACCTTATCTTTTAATAGAGTATCATAAATATGGTTCAGTACCCTTAATAAGAAGTAGTATTGTCTATACCTTTATCCTTTACTTATTAACGGCCTATTTTTTAGTAATATTACCCTTACCTAGTAAAGAACAAGTCTTAGCCATGCCTACAAAAGTCCCCCAGCTTATTCCTTTTGCTTTCCTAGGAGACTTTATAGATGCTTTTAAATCTGCTAGTAGTGTTCTTGCTTTTCTTAAATCACCAATTGTCTATACAACCCTCTTTAATATTGCTATTACCATACCATTTGGTATTTATTTAAGATATTATTTTAAGAAAAAATGGTATACTACTATAATTTATACTTTTCTTTTAAGCCTCTTTTTCGAACTAACCCAATTAACGGGATTATATGGTCTTTATCCTAAAGCCTATCGTCTTTTTGATGTTGATGATTTAATGGTTAACACCTTAGGAGGATTTATAGGTTACTTAATTACCCCAATTATTACAATATTTTTACCTAATAGAGATGAAATAGATAAAATATCTTATAAAAAAGGTAAAGTTGTCTCTATCTATAGGCGCTCTCTTGCTTTTCTAATAGACCTCTTTGTCTTTGCTACCTTAATGTTTGTAGTCCTAGTCATTACTAATTTTCATGACTTTATAATACCTTTAGTTATCTCCATTGTAATCTACTATATAATATTACCTACCATAACTTGCTATACCTTTGGTAAATATCTTGTAAAAATAAAATTAGATAGTAAAAATAAATATAAACATAAACATTTATCTATCTTCCTAAGACAAACTATTCTTTACTTCTTAATTGTCTTTGGCCCTCCTATAGTAATAAATTATAATAATCATATTAATGGTCTTGTAATGTTATTTTATATTCTCTTTTTAATCTATGCTTATTTTGAAATATTCTTAAAATTATTTGGCCGTAAGAAGCCTCTAATATATGAAAGACTAACTAAAACAGAAAACATTAGTACAGTTTACTATATGGACGATTTAAAAGCTGATGATAAAAACGAACCTAGTCAAGATACTAAAAGTGTGGTACAATGTAACAAAGAGGAGGTTAAAGATGAAAGTAGAGATTAAAAAAGTAATTTGGCCATCATTATTAAGTTCAATATTTTTGTTACTATTAGGTCTTTTACTATTCTTAAAATCTAGTGAAACACTAGTAGGAATTTCCTATTTAGTAGGAGGAGTTCTAATCGCTTTAGGAGTCATTGCTATAATAAACTATTTAAGAAACAGCTCCAAAGATATTTTTGTACAGTTAAATATAGTATATGGTATAGTAAGTATAGTAGCAGGAATATTTTTAGTAACAGTACCTGAGTTTATTGGTAGTATTATTCCAATTGTTGTTGGCATTGCTGTTATTATAAGTAGTTCTTTTAAAGTACAACAAGCTCTTGTATTGAAGAATTTAGATAACAAATATTTCTTACCATCATTAATTATGGCAATAGTATGTTTAGTTTGTGGAGTTGTAATATTATTTAATCCATTTACAAGTGCTGTGGTAGTGACCCAAATTATTGGCCTTTTAATGATAATTTATGCAGTCTTAGATATAGTTAATAGTTTTATTTTAAGAAAGAGCAGTAATATTAGTGTTGAGATAAGTACTGATAAAAAAGAGGGCAAGAGTAAAAGAACTAAAACTGCCAAAGTAGTAAAAGAAGTAGATAGGGAAGATGATAAATAATGTTATTGTTGTTTAATTTAAAAGATTTTCTAAATGACTTGGGAGATAAAATTAACGATTTTTTAAGCAAATATACAAGTGAACCTGCTTTTTGGGTAATTACTGCTATTATTCTCTTTCTTATTGGATGCTGGGCAATAAGATATTTTGGTAGGAAGTAAGTAAAAAACTTACTTTCTTTTAGTAAGAGGTGAAAAAAATGGAAAAACTAAAAATAGGACATAAATATCAAATTCACAGTTATAAACATAATGGACAAATTTATAAAGCCTGGGATGAAGCTACTCTTTTAAACTTCGATTTTAAAAAAGGCATTTTAGTATTTGCTAATAATTGCACCACAGTAACAGAAAAAGATGGTCATACGTGGAAGACAAAGGAACCTGCTATATTATTTTTTTTCTTACATAAGTGGTACAATATCATTGGTCAATATAAAGGAAGAGGCATATGTTATTATTGTAATATGGCAAGTCCTATAATAATAGAAGAAAATACAATAAAATATATTGATTATGATTTAGATGTTAAAGTTTTTGCAAATGGCAGCTTTAAAGTTGTAGATAAAAACGAATATAATTATCATAAAAAGAAATTTAGTTATCCTAAAGAAATAGATTATATTATAAAAAAACAGCTAAATGATTTAATAAATGAGATAAGAACAAAAAGCAATTATTTTAACAATCACGACATTGAAAACTGGGTTAAATATTACTTATATTTAGAAAATAACAAAAAAAATAAAAAAAGTGTTGACAGTTAGAAGTGGCTTTGATATATTAGAAAACGTCACTGAAATTCAGAGCTAATTGTTAATAAAAAAAACTTAAAAAAAGTTAAAAAAAGTGTTGACAGTTAGAAGTAGCTCTGATATATTAGAAAACGTCACTTAAATTTAGAACTGATTGACAACAAAAAAACTTGAAAAAAGTTAAAAAAGTAGTTGACAAAAAGCTTTTAAATTGATATAGTGGAGAAGCGTTGACATTAATTGTCAGTGTCAATATACCGTAGAAAAAAGTCGACAAAAAAGCAAAAAAAAGTGTTGACAAATCAAAAACAATTTGGTATATTAAAAACGCAGCTTGAGAAAGAAGCAAAATGTTCTTTGAAAACTAAGCAAAACGTCAATTTTGAGTTGTCGGGATTAAATTATAATAATTAAACTTTTAAATATTTTTTATTGAGAGTTTGATCCTGGCTCAGGATGAACGCTGGCGGCATGCCTAAGACATGCAAGTCGAACGAAGTGGCCCAATGAAGATGAAGTGCTTGCACAGATTTGGATTTGGATTCCCACTTAGTGGCGAAAGGGTGAGTAACACGTGGGTTATCTACCTTCGAGTCTGGAATAACAGTTAGAAATGATTGCTAATGCCGGATGATATATATTTGGATACGTCCTTATATATTAAAAGGAGCCTTTAAAGCTTCGCTTGAAGATGAGCCTGCGCCGTATTAGCTTGTTGGTGAGGTAATAGCTTACCAAGGCGACGATGCGTAGCCGACCTGAGAGGGTGATCGGCCACACTGGGACTGAGACACGGCCCAGACTCCTACGGGAGACAGCAGTTAGGAATATTCGTCAATGGAGGAAACTCTGAACGAGCAATGCCGCGTGAAGGATGACGGTCCTTTGGATTGTAAACTTCTGTTGTTAGGAACGAACAACCTAAGTAGGAAATGACTTAGGCCTGACGGTACCTTTCAAGAAAGCTCCGGCTAACTACGTGCCAGCAGCCGCGGTAATACGTAGGGAGCGAGCGTTATCCGGATTCATTGGGTGTAAAGCGTGTGTAGGCGGTTTCTTAAGTCAGTAGTCTAAGCCTGGAGCTTAACTCCAGTTCGCTACTGAAACTGAGTTACTTGAGTATGGTAGAGGCAAGTGGAATTTCTAGTGTAGCGGTGGAATGCGTAGATATTAGAAGGAACACCAGTGGCGAAGGCGGCTTGCTGGGCCATCACTGACGCTGAGACACGAAAGCGTGGGGAGCAAATAGGATTAGATACCCTAGTAGTCCACGCCGTAAACGATGGATACTAAGTGTCGGAGTTATTCGGTGCTGAAGTTAACACATTAAGTATCCCACCTGAGTAGTACGGTCGCAAGGCTGAAACTCAAAGGAATTGACGGGCACCCGCACAAGCGGTGGAGCATGCTGTTTAATTCGATGCTACGCGAAGAACCTTACCTAGACTTGACATCCCGCTGACCGCTCTAGAAATAGAGTTTTCCCTTCGGGGACAGCGGTGACAGGTGGTGCATGGTTGTCGTCAGCTCGTGTCGTGAGATGTTGGGTTAAGTCCCGCAACGAGCGCAACCCTTATCTTTAATTGCTAACATTCAGTTGAGAACCTTAAAGAGACTGCCGGTGACAAACCGGAGGAAGGTGGGGATGACGTCAAATCATCATGCCCCTTACGTCTAGGGCTACAGGCGTGCTACAATGGCTGGTATAATAAGACGCAATACCGCGAGGTGGAGCAAATCTCCAAAGCCAGTCCCAGTCCGGATTGGAGTCTGCAACTCGACTCCATGAAGTTGGAATCGCTAGTAATCCCGAATCAGAATGTCGGGGTGAATACGTTCCCGGGTGTTGTACACACCGCCCGTCACGCCATGGGAGTCGATAATACCCGAAGCTGGTAGCCTAACCTTTTAGGAGGGGGCCATCGAAGGTAGGATCGGCGACTGGGGTGAAGTCGTAACAAGGTATCCCTACCGGAAGGTGGGGATGGATCACCTCCTTTCTAAGGAGTAATTAATCCTTAAATTAATTAGACTGCTCGAATTAAGTTTTGCTTGGTTTTGAGAGAACATTTCTCTCAAAATAGTTCTTTGAAAACTAGATATTGTGGTTATATAAAATCACGAGCATTTTATATAACGAATAACTATATTTATTAAGTGTATAGTTATTTAAATCTCATCAAATTAGGATAGAAATATCAAAATGGTGGTTAAATTAGTAAGGGCGCATGGCGGATGCCTTGGCACTAGAAGCTGATGAAGGACGTGACGAACAACGATATGCTTCGGGGAGCTGTATGTACGCTTTGATCCGGAGATTTCCGAATGGGGGAACCCAGCAGTGGTAATTCACTGTTATCCTAACATGAATACATAGTGTTAGAGAGAGCAACCCGGTGAACTGAAACATCTAAGTAGCCGGAGGAAGAGAAAGAAAAATCGATTTCCTTAGTAGTGGCGAGCGAAAGGGGAACAGCCCAAACCAGCTTGACTGGGGTTGTAGGACTCCTGTATGAGAGTAAGAAAATGATTGTATAGTAGAACACATTGGAAAGTGTGGCCATAGTAGGTGATAGCCCTGTATACGAAATACTTTCATCTCTCTGGAGTATCCTGAGTACGGCGGGGCACGTGAAACCTTGTCGGAATCCACGGGGACCATCCCGTAAGGCTAAATACTCTCTAGTGACCGATAGTGAACAAGTACCGTGAGGGAAAGGTGAAAAGAACCCCGGGAGGGGAGTGAAATAGAATACTGAAACCATGTGCTTACAAGAAGTCAGAGCCCGTTAATGGGTGATGGCGTGCCTTTTGCAGAATGAACCGGCGAGTTAATGTTGCATGCGAGGTTAAGTAGAAGATACGGAGCCGAAGCGAAAGCGAGTCTTAATAGGGCGAATTAGTATGCAGTATTAGACCCGAAACCGAGTGATCTAGCCATGAGCAGGTTGAAGTTCAGGTAAAACTGAATGGAGGACCGAACCGACGTACCCGGAAACGTGCGCGGATGACTTGTGGCTAGCGGTGAAATTCCAATCGAACTCGGATATAGCTGGTTCTCCCCGAAATAGGTTTAGGCCTAGCCTTGAGATTTAGCACCGTGGAGGTAGAGCACTGAATATACGATGGCCCCACCTAGGGGTACTGAGTGTAATCAAACTCCGAATGCCATGGTTGTATACTCAGGAGTCAGCGTATGGGTGATAACGTCCATGCGCGAAAGGAAAAGAGTCCAGATCGCCAATTAAGGTCCCAAAATCTGTACTAAGTGGGAAAGGATGTGGAGTTGTCAAAACAGCTAGGAGGTTGGCTTAGAAGCAGCCATCCTTTAAAGAGTGCGTAATAGCTCACTAGTCGAGTGACACTGCGCCGAAGATGTACCGGGGCTAAGTACAGTACCGAAATTGCGGATTTACATTTTATGTAAGTGGTAGGGGAGCGTTCCAAGGGCACTGAAGGTTGACCGTAAGGACAGCTGGAGCGCTTGGAAGTGAGAATGCCGGTGTGAGTAGCGCAAGATGGGTGAGAATCCCATCCACCGTTTGCCTAAGGTTTCCTGGGCCAGGTTCGTCCTCCCAGGGTTAGTCGGGACCTAAGACGAGGCCGAGAGGCGTAGCCGATGGACAACAGGTTTATATTCCTGTACTACCTATATGACTGATGGAGTGACGGAGAAGGATAGGAAGAGCCAGTTATTGGATTCTGGTCTAAGCACAAAGGCTGATAAGTAGGGAAATCCGTTTATCGAATAAAGCTGAAGTGTGATGGTGAAGCTGCTTGCAGTGAAATCTTCTGACTCCATGCTTCCAAGAAAAGCTTCTAGGGTTAATCATATAGGTACCCGTACCGAGAACCGACACAGGTGGGCAAGGAGAGTATCCTAAGGTGAGCGAGAGAACTATGGTTAAGGAACTCGGCAAAATAACCCCGTAACTTCGGGATAAGGGGTGGTCATTAACGTGACCGGCACTAAAGACGCCCAGGCAACTGTTTACCAAAAACACAGGTCTCTGCTAAGTCGTAAGACGATGTATAGGGGCTGACACCTGCCCAGTGCTGGAAGGTTAAGAGGAGTGCTTAGATAGACTTTTAGTCGATGATTCGAAGGTACGAATTGAAGCCCCAGTGAACGGCGGCCGTAACTATAACGGTCCTAAGGTAGCGAAATTCCTTGTCAGGTAAGTTCTGACCCGCACGAAAGGTGTAATGATCTGGGCACTGTCTCAACCATAGACTCGGTGAAATCTTAATACCTGTGAAAATGCAGGTTACCCGCAACAGGACGGAAAGACCCCATGGAGCTTTACTGTAGCTTGATATTGGAGTTCGGTGTATTTTGTAGAGGATAGGTGGGAGACGTTGAGACTAGGACGCCAGTTCTAGTGGAGTCAACCTTGGAATACCACCCTTAATATGCTGGATTTCTAACCTAGGACCGTGATCCGGTTCAGGGACAGTGTCTGGTGGGCAGTTTGACTGGGGCGGTCGCCTCCTAAAGAGTAACGGAGGCGCTCAAAGGTTCCCTCAGAATGTTTGGAAATCATTCTAAGAGCGTAAAGGTATAAGGGAGCTTGACTGCGAGACCTACAAGTCAAGCAGATACGAAAGTAGGACTTAGTGATCAGACGATGCAGTATGGAATGGTCGTCGCTTAACGGATAAAAGTTACCCTGGGGATAACAGGCTGATACCACCCAATAGTTCACATAGACGGTGGTGTTTGGCACCTCGATGTCGGCTCGTCACATCCTGGAGGTGAAGTCGCTTCCAAGGGTTGGGCTGTTCGCCCATTAAAGTGGCACGCGAGCTGGGTTCAGAACGTCGTGAGACAGTTCGGTCCCTATCCGTTGTGGGCGTAGGAAAATTGAAGAGAGCTATCCTTAGTACGAGAGGACCGGGATGGACCAACCTCTGGTGTATCTGTTGTAACGCCAGTTGCAGTGCAGAGTAGCTATGTTGGGAATGGATAACCGCTGAAAGCATCTAAGCGGGAAGCCAACTTTAAGATGAGTTTTCCCATATTTTATATAGTAAGATCCCAGAAAGACTATCTGGTTGATAGGCTGGAGGTGGAAGCATGGTGACATGTTGAGCTGACCAGTACTAATAGATCGAGGATTTAACCCTATTTAATAAATTTGATGAACACAATATCTATGTTTTCAGAGAATTATTTCTCTATATTTTAGTAAGTAACGATAGCAAGTGGGGTACACCTGTTCCCATCCCGAACACAGAAGTTAAGCCACTTAACGCCGACGATAGTGTATGCGAAAATAGGAAGTTGCTTACTATTTTTTTGTTTATAAAAGACTTTTCTTAAATGAAGAGTCTTTTTTTATTCTAATTTATATTGTATAATGCTCTTATAGGAGTAAACAAAATATGAAAAAGAAAAGAAAAATAGTTTTAATACTTATAATATTAATAGTAGTTATATGCTTATTAATTGTAGGATATATGTCACTAGAATACAATTCAAACATAGATGCAAATACTGAAGTAAATAATTTAATTAATTCTTCTGCATATCAAGAAATGACTTATAGTGAAAGAAAAGATGCATGTGAAAAACTACTAAAAGAATTAAAATCAAAAGGTGCAATTAAGTATTATTCATATAATGAATCGGATATGCTATTCTCATACGAAACAAAAGATGGAATCTTGGGTGGTATAAAAATTCAAGAATGGAATCCTCTGTTCAACTGACATTTTTTGATATATTAAAGTAAGGATTTAAGTATGTTAAACCTCTATACTAAATATGGAGGTTTTTATTATGAATAAAGAAATGTTAGATTTTTATTTGAAAACAAGTATTTATACTAATTATGAACCATATAAAGAATACTATAAGAGTTTGCCTGATGACATGGAAGAATTGACTGACTTAATACTATCTCAAACAATTCATAGAACGGAACTAAGAAGAAGTAGAAAAGAGCAATTAGAACAAGGTAAAAGTCATGATAATGTCTCTGAAGAATATCCTTGGTGGAAATATATTAGTCATGATGATATCTTACTAACCGCTCCTGCCATAACAGCAGAACTTTTTAGGCAAGATGAAAGAGGCTTTACTAAGAATAGAGAAATAAGACATAAAGTAGTTATTACTTGCCGCTATGTAGCAGTTTTACTTGCCTCTATTCTTAAAGCGAAAGGAATACCTTGTAGAGTTCGTAGTGGTTTTGCCTCATACTTTACTGATGATGGTAAGTATATAGATCATTGGATTATAGAATACTATAATAAAGACGAAAATAGATGGATAACTTGTGATCCAGACAAAAATAGTGGTAAAGATCACACAGATATGCCTCATAAAAACTTTGCTTGGATTGCCGAAGTTTGGCTTAATGTAAGAAGTGGTAAAGATGATATAAATAAATATATCCATGGCTCATCGTTTCAAGGCTTAAATATGCTAGCCTACAGTCTTTTCTTTGACTTTCATGCTCTTATGGGAGATGAAATATCTTACCTATTTATGCCTAGTTATATAGATGACGATAATGAATTTTTTAATCTTACTAAGGAAGATTTAAAGGACTTAGATGACCTTGCTACTCTTATGCTAGACCCTAATAAAAACTTTGATGAGCTAAGATACTTATTCTACAATGACAAGAAGTTTAGAATTCTAAATACCCCATTAATCTCTGATAATGAACACTTAGAAATAGAAATAAACAACTAATAGAAAAATAATCTCTAAACATCTTGAAAAAGTATTCTCTCCTTTGCTATAATGAACTAGATAGAAAAGAGGAGATAATTATGAACAACTATAAAATAACTAGTTACAGTGAAAGCGATACAGTTGAATTAGCACAAAATATTGAATCAGAGAAATTTCCTAATATGGTTATCTGTCTAATAGGTGATTTAGGTTCAGGTAAGACAATGTTTACTAAAGGTTTTGCTTCTTCTCTTGAAGTTAAAGAAGAAATAACATCACCTACTTTTAATATTATTAAAGAATATACAAGTGGAGAATTACCACTATATCATATGGATGTTTATCGCCTAGATGGTAAAGTTGATGATATTGGTCTAGAAGATTACTATACTAAAGGTGGTATATGTATTATTGAATGGGCTGATATGATAAGAGATTACCTACCAGAAGAACGTCTTGAGATTAAATTTAAATTATCTAGTGAAGATGAAGATACAAGAGTAATTTCTATTACACCATATGGTTCTAAATATGAAGAACTATGTGAGGATGTTCTATGAGAGTTCTATATATAGATACATCTAGTGATTATTTATATAGTGGTATTGTTATTGATGATAAACTAGTATCTTCTGTAAAGAAAAAATATGAAAAAGATTTATCTAAAGAAGCTTTACCTAAAATAATAGAATTGTTTGATGAAGCAGAGATTACCCCTAAAGACCTAGATAAGATAATAGTTGTTAATGGACCGGGTTCTTTTACAGGTATTAGAATAGGAATAACTATTGCCAAAACTATTGCCTGGGCTTTAAATATAAATATTACCCCCATATCAGGTCTAACCGCTATGGCCATATCTTGTCATAATGATACTTATAAAATGCCTTTAATAGATGCTAGACGCGGGTTCGTTTATGGAGCGATTTATGACAAAGATAACAATAAAGTTGTAGAGGATTCTCATATATATTTACAGGACCTATTAGATAAAAGTAAAGATTTAAGTGATGTAACTGTTATTACTAATAATGATATAGATATAAGTCTAGAAAAAGTTAAGTATGATCCAGATATTCTAAAAATAGTTAAATATTACGAAAATAGTGAAGGGATTAATCCTCATTTAGTAAATCCTATTTACTTAAAAAAGACAGAAGCTGAGGAAAAAACTGGATTATGATTAAAGAATACGATAGTTATCCACTGTTTTCTGTGGATAACTTTACTTATAAGTTAACTGAAAAAGAGTTTTCCACAAATCCTTACTTAAAAATCCTTACTTATGTGGAAAAAGATAAAATAATAGGTTTTCTTCTATATAGTCTTATCTATGATAGAATTGAAATAGAACAGTTTGAAGTTACTACTAAAGAAAGAAGAAAAGGTATTGGTAATGAACTATTAAACTATCTAATCGAAAAGTATCAAGATAATAATATTAAGAATATAACTTTAGAAGTTAAAGAAGATAATATTGCAGCCATTAATCTCTATAAAAAATATGGATTTAAAAAAGTATCTACAAGAGAAAAATATTATGATGGTATAAATGGAATACTTATGGAAAAGACTCTTTAAAAATAGAGTCTTTTGTGTTAAAATAAGAGCAAGTTTGGAAGTGATAATATGAAAGATGTATATATACTTGGAATAGAAAGTAGTTGTGATGAGACTAGTTGTTCTATTGTTAAGAATGGAAGAGAAGAAATTGCTACCAGTACCTCTAGTCAAATAGATATTCATGAAAACTTTGGAGGAGTAGTACCAGAAATAGCAAGTCGTGAACATGTTAAAAATATTACTTTGGTAATTGAAGATTGTTTAAAGAAAGCGAATATGAAAATAGAGGAGGTAACCGCTATCGCTATAACTTATGGACCAGGTTTAATTGGTAGCCTTTTAGTAGGAATGCAAGCGGCTAAAACTCTAAGTTATATCTATAATAAACCTCTAGTACCAGTCCATCATATCGCTGGACATATCTATGCTAATAGTTTAGTTGAAGACTTAAAGTTCCCATTAATTGCCCTAGTTGTAAGTGGAGGCCACACAGAACTTATTAAGATGAAAGACCACTTTAGCTTTGAAAAACTAGGAGGAACTCTAGATGATGCGATAGGAGAGTGTTATGATAAAGTAGCAAGAGTAATGGGCTTACCTTATCCAGGAGGTCCTAAACTAGATAAACTATCAAAAGAAGGTAAACCTACATATAAACTACCTATTCCTTTAAATGATGACTCTTATAACTTTTCATTTAGTGGCCTAAAGAGTGCCGTTATAAACTTAAATCATAATGAAGAGCAAAAAGGTAAAGAAATAAATAAAGCCGACCTTGCTGCATCTTTTCAAAAAGTTGCTGTTACAAGCATTGTTTCTAAGACAAAGAAAGCCCTAAAAGACTATAATATCAATAATCTAATCGTAGCAGGAGGAGTCGCTGCCAACTCTATTTTAAGAGAAGCTTTAAGTGATATGTGTAAAGAAAATAATATTCACCTTTCTATCCCCCCTCTTAAATATTGTACAGACAATGCTGCTATGATCGCTGCCGCCGGTTACTATGCTTATAAACTAGGTAGAAGAGCAGACTACCACTTAAACAGCTTATCAACAACCCCTTTACAATAATATATGTGTCAATTTAAGTCTAACTTTTCAAAAAATTAAAATAAAATTCCTTTTTAGAGTTACAATAAGAATGTAAAGTAGAAAGGAATGATTACATGGATTTAAAAAAATTATTTGGTTATGAGGGAAAGACTGTTGTTATTACTGGTTCTGCTTCTGGAATGAGTAAAGCAGCAACTGAACTTTTACTAGAACTAGGAGCAGAAGTTTATGCAATTGACATTAATCCTATTGATTTACCTGTAAAGAAGGCCTATCAAGCTGACTTAAGCAACAAAGAAGAGATTGATAAAGTAATAGATGATTTACCTGATAAAATTGATGCTTTATTCTTATGTCATGGTATCGCTGGTTTCAAAGGAAAAGAACTATTAGTTCAAAAAGTAAACTTCTATAGTCAAAAGTATATGACTGAAAGACTACTTGATAGAATAACAGATCATGGTTCAGTAACTTATATCGCTTCAGTTGGAGGTTTTGGTTGGCAACAAGTATATCCTAAAGCTGTTGAATTAATTAATTTAAAAACTTGGGATGAAGTGATGAAGTGGTATGAAGACCATCCAAAAGAAATAGAAAGTTCTTATGTTTTCGCTAAACAATGCTTACTTTCATATGTAACTTATAAATGTATGAGTAAAGAGTTCATTGATAGAAGAATAAGAATTAATGCAATTAATCCAGGAGATACAAATACCGGCTTAACTGATGACTTTAATAAATCCACAAGTCCAACAGGTAATGCTGAAGAAGGTGCAGCTATGATTGAAAACATCTTCCTAAAGAGTTGGAATGGATATGCTGCAGAGCCTAAAGATATGGGATATCCAATGGTAGTTATAGGAAGTGATATCTGTTCTTATATGTCAGGACAACTTATCTATATAGATTATGGACTAACATCAAGTTGGACTAGTATTGCTCTATTAAATTCTAATAATAAAACTATTGAAGAAATATCACATGAATCTAATAATTAAGGTCTATCATTAGATCTTTTTTATTTTTGTTAACTTTTCTAAAGAAAACTCTTAAAATTGTCGAAATATATGCTATAATTAATAATAAGGGAGGTAAACAAATTGACAAACAGAATTATATTAAATGGAACTTCTTACTTTGGTTATAATGCCAGAAGAAGCCTACTAGATGAAATTAAAGGAAGAGGATATAAGAAAGCTTTAGTTGTAACAGATAAATCTTTATTAGATGCTAATGTTACAAGTAAAGTTACAGAACTTTTAGATGAGATATCACTAGAATACGAAGTGTATTGTGATATTAAACCTAATCCAAACGTTCATAATGTTAATGAAGGATTAGATATCTTAAGAGATAGTGGAGCAGACTTTCTAATCGCTGTTGGTGGAGGTTCTGTAATTGATACTGCTAAATGTATGAGTATCATTATGACTAATCCTGAATTTAGTGATGTAGTTAGCCTTGATGGAACAGCATCTACTAAAAATCCAGGTATGCCAATAATCGCTCTACCTACAACTGCAGGTACTGCCGCTGAAGTAACTATTAACTACGTTATTACTGATGATAATAGAAAGAAAAAGATGGTATGTGTAGACCCACATGACATTCCAGTAGTTGCAATTATTGACCCAGAACTTATGGCTACTATGCCTAAGAGTTTAGCCGCTGCCACAGGAATGGATGCTTTAACTCATGCAATGGAAGGCTATATTACTAAAGCACACTGGCTAATGACAGATATGCTCCATAAACAAGCGATGAACCTAATCTATCATAACTTAGAGAAAGCCGTTAATGAAAAAGATAAAGATGCTATCGAAGCAGTTGGTTATGGACAATATATCGCTGGTATGGGCTTTTCAAATGTCGGTCTTGGTATAGTTCACTCTATGGCTCATTCTCTAGGAGCATATTTTGATACACCACATGGCCTTGCTAATGCTCTACTTCTACCACATGTTTTAAGATGGAATGGTAAAGTTTGTCCTAACCGTTTTAGAGATATGGGACGTGAGTTTGGTCTTGATATGGATAATTTAAATGATGAGGAAGCTGTTGAAAAAGTATGTGATGCTGTCGATAAGCTAGCAAGAAGTGTAGGAATACCTAAAACATTAAAAGAAATAGGAATTCCATATGATGCTCTTGAAACACTAGCTGCTCAAGCAATTAACGATGTTTGTACACCTGGTAATCCAAGAGAAGTGACAAAAGAAGATATCTTAGCTTTATATAAAGAAGCTTATGAATAAAAGAAGTAAATAAAAAGGGAGGAAGATTTATGTTAAAAACAAAAGTAGGGTACTCAACCCTAAAAGATTCATATGCCAAAGGAAAAGAAGCTGCTAAACATGCAACTGTAGGTATGCATCCAAAACTTGGTATGATGTACTGTTCATGTAATGATGATGTTGAAGAAGTAGTAAATGGTGCAATGTCATCAATGAAAGGAGCTCCAGTCATTGGTTGTACTAGTAGTGGTATGATTATGACTAATGATGGAATTATCGAAAGTGAAGATGGTTTTGCTGGACTTATGGCTTTTGATGATAGAAACATGACTATTGGAGTTGCTGCTCATAAAGCAGGTAAAAATGCAAGAGAAATAGGTCGTAAAGTAGCTCGTGCTGCCGTTGAAAATGCTGGAGAAAACTATTCACCTAACTATTTCTATATGGTAGCAAGTCCAAAAGAAGAAGAAGATTATCTTATGGGTATTCAAGATGTCATTGGTCGTGTTCCTATGTTTGGAGGGAGTGCAGCTGACGATACAGTAGAAGGAAACTGGAAAGTATTTTGTAACAATGAAGTATTTTCAGATGGTGTTGCTGTTGCTTTCTTCTATACTGATAATGATATTGTAACAAGTTATACAGGAGCATATCGTGAAAGTGATAACTATGGTCTTATTACTGAAGTTAGAAATGACCGTACTTTAGTTAAGATTGATGGAGTATCAGCTTTAAAGAAATATGCCGATTGGATTGGTAAGAAACCAAGCGAATTAAAAGGACAAAACCTATTAGTAGCATCAATCACTAAACCTTTAGGAGTAAAAGACCCACTAGGTAACTTAACCGTAGTTCGGCACCCAATGTTTGGAGATGATATGGGAACAAGAACTACAACAGATGATGTTATTAATTTAGGTAATAAAGTAGTAGAAAAAACTGCTATCGTTCAGTTGGAAGCAACTGTAGATGAATTAATTAAATCTACTAAAACAACCTTAAAAGATGTTAAGAGTCAATTAACTACAGAACCAGCAGGATACTTCTTAGTTCACTGTGGAGGACGTAAACTTGGAATAGGAGATAGAATTGACGAAGTTTATAAAAACTTAGTTGAAGAAGCTCATGGAGTTCCATTTATAGTTGTCTTTACTTTTGGTGAATATGGTTATGATGAACATTCTGCTAACATTTGTGGAGGCTTAATGTTATCATTTACTGCTTTTGGAGAAGAATAGGAGGGTTAAATGAAGAATTTAATAGGAGGAAAATTAGTTGATGCTAGTGATGGAAAAGTAATTGAAGTAACTAATCCTGCCACAGGAGAGTTAATAGATACTGTTCCAAATGCTACAGAACAAGATGTTGACATGTGTGTAAAAGAGGCTGTGTCTGCCCAGAAGGAATGGGCTAAAATGCCTATGCATGAACGTGGTGATATCCTTTATAAATTTGTTGATTTAGTAGAAGCTAAAGCAGAAGAACTTGCTCAGCTTCTATCTAAAGAAACAGGTAAACCAATAAAAGAAGCAAGAGGAGAAATAGGAAATACAAGAAGCTTTGTCTATGGTTATGTAGAAAAAGCAAAACACGAGTATGGAAATGTTATTCCTGCAGGAACTGAAAAAGGTCAAGAGAAAACAATTCAAATGACCTTCCAAGAACCTCTAGGAGTAGTAGGATGTATTATTCCTTTCAACTTTCCATGTGACTTGTTTGGTCAAAAAGTCCCAAGTGCTCTAATCATGGGAAATAGTGTTATTGTTAAACCATCTACATATAATCCATTAACATTACATACATACTGTAATTTACTAATGGAAGCAGGAGTTCCTGCAGGAGTTATCAACTGTATCTCAGGTGATGGCCCAACTACAGGAGAATATCTTGCCAAACATCCAATGGTAAACTTAATGACCGTAACAGGAAGTACTGCTGTTGGTAGTGAAGTTATGGGTAATTGTGCTAAAAACATTACTCATGTTATGCTAGAATTAGGTGGAAATGATGCTTTTATCGTTATGAATGATGCTGACATGGACTTAGTTATTGATGAAATGGTTTGGGGAAGACTTTATAACACTGGACAAGTATGTTGTGCTAGTAAAAGATTCTTAGTTCAAAAAGATGTTAAAGATGAATTTATAAGACGTGCTGTTGAAAAGATAAAAACTCTAAAAGTTGCCATGCCTCAGCAAGAAGATGCCGATATTGGTTGCCTAATCAATGAAAAAGCTGCCATTAGGGTTCAAGACCAAATTAAAAAGACCCTTGAACAAGGAGCTAAACTTATTTATGGAGGAAGAAGAAATGGTGCTTTCTTAGAGCCAACAGTTCTTGATGACGTTACCAGAGATATGGACGTTATGAAAGATATGGAAATCTTCGGACCAGTTATTCCTGTATGTAGTTTTGATACCGTTGAAGAAGCCATAGAGATAGCTAATCAAAGTAGTTATGGACTATGTGGAAATATCATGACTCGTGATATGAAAACAGCTTTCAAAGTTGCTAATGCTCTTGAAGTAGGTGGAGCCATTATCAACGGAGCAAGTTTCTTCCGTGCTGCTGAAATGCCATTTGGTGGTTGGAAACATTCAGGTATTGGTAACGAAGGAATATCTACAACTCTAAAAGAAATGAGTAGAACAAAGACAATCGTCTTAAAGAATATATTAGATTAGATTTAAGTATTTTACTTAAGTCTTTTTCTTTATGATATAATTTATTTAGAGGTGATTAAAATAACAACTAAAGATGAATTAGATAAAATACATAAAAACTTAACTCTAACTTTAGAAAAATATATAAAAACAATAACCAAAACATATGGTAGATTTATACCTAAAGAGCGACTTACATATCTTTATAATATTAAAGATTATAGCAATGTTATTCAAATTTTTGATTACAGCTCCATTAATGGTTACGCTAACAATAAATATATTGCACTCCCCTTAAATGCTGATAAAGCTTTTGATGAATTAAAAAAAATACCTGGTTATGGAACTAATAAGAATCATAAAGTCTATGATAATACAACTTTAATTATAAATAATAATACTTTCATGACATATGTTGACCATGTAATTAAAAAAAGAATGACCCTAGAAGACTATTTTAATGATTTATTATTACATGAAACAATGCATTTTTGTGGAAGCGAAGGTTCTACAGCCCTTAAAGAAGGAATAAATGAACTATTAACAAGAAAAATAGCTTTAGAAAATAACTTTAAAACTAGTGGTTGTGGTTATCCAAAAGAAGTTAGAATAGCTTATACCTTACAACAAATGCTTGGAGAAGATACAATTAATCAAATAGCTTTTATAAATAATGAGTTAGATATTTTAAATTGTTTAGAAGACACAATAGGTAAAGAAGCAAGTGATTTATATCTAGATATTTCAGGTATTATGAATAATGAATTTCAGACAAAGTATTATAAAGATATGAATAGTTATAATGGACTAGAGGGAATCAAGAAAAAGGTAGAAAATTACCAAAATATTGATTATACAAAAGTATATGAACTAATAGATGAATATAATAAAAAAATAGATAACCATATAATTAAATAAAAAGATATGAGCTAATTGCTAATTCTTTAAGATTTATCAGACTAAACAAAAGTAAAGGAAGATAATATAAAAACAGGTAAGAGTAATTACTCTTAACCTATTTCTGATTTTCAAATATTAAACCTTTATAGTATTTCCAAGCAAGTACTCTAAAAGCTAATTTATCAATTAATCCTTCATCAATAGTTTTATTATTTACTGCCTCTTTAATATCATTAAAACTTTCTTCATAATCAGTAGTAATAAGTAAATCATTACCTGCAGTTATCGCTTTTACAGCCACATTATCAAGAGAAGATACCGCTCCCATCGCTAAATCATCACTAATAATAATACCTGTAAAGCCAAGTTTATTTCTTAGTAAATTATGAATATCAACAGATAGTGAAGCAGGATTACTAGAATCAATATTAGTTACTGTATTATGACTCACAAGCACAGCTTCCGCTCCCTCATTAATACCTGCTTCAAAAGGTGGTAAATCATTCTTAACAATATCATCATAAGAACGATTATCAATAGACTGTCCTGTATGGGTATCAGAATTATTTCCATAACCTGGGAAATGTTTTAAAGTGTAAGATACACCTAATCCTTTACTAGCACTAATAACTGTTTTAGCATAAGTACTAGTTAACTCTGTATTTTCTCCTAAAGTTCTTTTATACATATAGTCACCTGAATTAGTAGATACATCTACAACAGGTGCTAGATTTAAATTAAGCCCTAGTTCTGATAACAATAAACTTTTATTAATAGTATCTTGTCTTATCTTATCAAAACCACCACTTAAATACAAATCTCTTGGTGATTCAAATTTACTACTAGCAAGGTTTGGATTACTACTTACTCTTACAACAGTTCCCCCTTCTTCATCAACTGCCGTTAATATAGGAACTTTAGATACATTTTGTAAATTATTAATCATTTCCTTTACTTCTGGTTTAGTTTTATCTCTAAAATCTTTTTCAAAAAAGACATAACCTCCAAATTGATATTTATTTAACGTTTCAACAGGATTAGTATCAGGATATCTTACAAGTAGTAACTGAGCTATTTTTTCATCAAGTGACATAGTTTTTAACTTCTTAGCAGCAAAGATATAAAAATCCTTAAAAATACCATTATCTTGCCACTCGCTAGGTACACCTTCTTCATCATTACTAACCTTAATAGTCTTATATCCCAAAACTTTACTGTCTTGTAAAGCTTTATTTTTATTTAAAGAGCCATTATATTCAAGTTCAATAACATCACCAACAGATAAATTATCATCAATAATACCAAACGTATAAATAATATTATTACTATCTTGAATAGTAAAAGTACCATCATCAACACTCATCACAGTAGAGACCATTGTTTTAGTTTTTTCGTCTTTACTTTCTAAATTATGATTTATAAATAGTGTTATCCCTCCTAAAACAATAAGAATACCAGTTATAGCAAGTACCAAAATTCTTTTCTTGTTCAAAATAATCACCTCATCATCAATATTATTATATAGAAATAACAATGTTATTATGTCAAAAATAAATATTGACTTAGACTAGACTCTAAGTGATAATATAACTACGAAGGGAAGTAATATAATGACTATAAAAGAAGTAGCAGAAAAATTTGATATGACTAATGATACACTAAGATATTATGAAAAAGTAGGGCTAGTAGGACCAGTTAAGAAAAACAGTAGTGGTATGAGAGACTATAGTGAAAGTGATTTAAAAAGAATAGAATTTATTAAATGTATGCATAGTGCTGGTATTTCTATAGAAGTATTAAAAAAGTATGTTGATTTATACGATGAAGGAGAAAGCACTAAACTAGAACGTCAACATCTATTAGAGGAAGAACAAGATAAGCTTGAAGAAAAGATCAGAACAATGACCGAAGCTTTAGATAAACTTAAATATAAAATAGAACTTTATAAAACAAATAAATTAGATGAATATTTATAATCAGAGTAAATTAATTATTCTGATTCTTTTAATTTATGCTATAATAGGAAACAAAAAAACATTTAATAACGATTAATTTAATTAACTAATTTCGTTAATTTTTTATTGACATACTTATTTAATTTATATATAATTTAATTAACCAAATAGGTTAATCTAAGTAAAGGGAGGTTCTAGTGCAATTAACATACAAGACAGATAAACTACAAAAATTATGTGAAAATCCTAAATATAATAAAGAATTAGTAAAAAAATATGGTGTAGAAGTTGCAAAGAAATTGCCATTAAGAATAAAAGAGCTTAAAGCTTTTGACAATTTAAACGATGTCCCTACTTGCTTACCATATAGAAGACATAAACTTAAAGGAGATTTAAAAGATAATTTTGCAATTAACATAACAAATCAATACAGATTAATATTTAAAAATAAAGATAATAATATAATAATAGAAGATTTAAGAAATATAAAAGATATAGAGATATTGGAGGTGAACAAGCATTATGAGTAATCTAAAAAAGTTTGAAGAATATGTAATAGCACCAGGAGAAACACTTTTAGAATTATTAGAAACAAATTGTATGACACAATTAGACCTTGCTAATAAAACGGGTATAACAAAAAAAACAATTAATGAAATAATTAAAGGTAAAGCCCCTATAACACCAGCTACAGCATTAAAATTAGAATATGTCTTTAATATAAGTGCAAGTTTTTGGAATAACTTAGAAAGTGATTATAGAGAATCATTAGAAAGAAAAAAGGATATGGACTCTATAATAGAAGATGAAAAATATTTAAGCAATATTCCATACTTAGAAATGTCTAAAAGGAATTGGGATTATATAGAAAAAACAAAAGATCCTATCGAAAAAGTAATAAATCTAAGAAAATTCTTTGGAGTAGCCTCATTGTCGTTTGATACAGAATTAAAAAAGAAATTAGCTTTTAGAAAAAAAGATAATGAAAACTTTTCTTTAGAGTCACTATACTGCTTTTTAAGATATGGAGAAATAGAATCTAATAAAGATAAATATCCAAAATTTAATACTGAACTATTAAAAGAAAAGGTAAAAGAAATAAGATTGCTAGCTAACACCTCATTTTTAGAAAGTTTAAATAATATAAAAGAAATTCTTAAAAACTGTGGGGTTTCCCTAGTTTATGAGCCTCATCTACCTCATACTTATATTAATGGAGTTTCTTATAAAATCAGTTGTGATAAAGCTATTATAATGATTAGTGATAGAGGAAAAAGAGATGATATATTATGGTTTACCTTATTTCACGAAATAGCTCATCTTATAAAACATAGTAAAAAAGAAATATTTATAGATGATGATAATATAGATAAAACAGAAATAGAACTAGAAGCAGATAACTATGCAAAGAATATTTTAATAAAAGATACTGAATATAATAATTTTATAAAAAATAATAGATATACAGAAAAACAAATAAAAGACTTCGCCAAAGCAAATAACGTTAATACTGGTATAGTAATAGGAAGACTACAAAAAGATGGTATTGTTGGCTGGAGTGATTTTAATAATTTAATTACAAGGCTGTAAAGAAGGAGTAGTTATGATTGAAGTAAAAGATATTAAAAGATTAGGAAATTTAAAAGAAGAAGAAAATTTAAGATTTAGGCAATTTCTAAAGATGAATGCTGACCCTGATAAATTAGATAGACAGTTTAAAGAATTACATAATAAATATTTTAAAATATATGACTGTTCAAAATGTAGAAATTGTTGTAAAGAATTAGGAACAGTTATTACAGAAGATGAATTAGATGCTATTACTAAGACTTTACATATTGATAAAGAAAACTTTAAAAAGAAATATTTAGAAGAAGATGATGATAGTAGATATAAATTTAAGACTAAATCTTGTCAGTTTTTAAACAATAATAATTGTAAAGTGAAAAAGTGCTTACCAAAGTCTTGTAAAGATTATCCATATACTGATAAAGAAGATAGATTATATAGTATGTATAGTATTATTGATAATGCTAGTATCTGTCCTGTTGTCTATGAGATATTAGAAGAGTTAAAGAAAGAGTATAAATTTAGATGAGAATTTATAATAATAATTTAATTGGAGGTACAAATGTATTCTGAAATAAGTAATACCAAAATCAGAACAAATGAACGTAATAGTTTTCGCAAAATAAATGAGATAGGAAGTAAAATAGAGGTGTAATTAATGAAACATATAATGAAAGTAAATGATAATGCTTTTGAAAGAATGAAAAATGGGTTAAAAAAGAGAGAATATAGAGTTAATGATGAAAAAAGACAACAAGTTAGAGTTGGAGATATAATAGAATTTCATAAAATTTCTAATCCAGAAGAAAAAATATTAATGGATGTTAAAAGTATAAATTGTTTTAAATCTTTAAAAGATGCTATATCCTCCAATTTTGAAGAAGATTTTAGTGATAGACATAATGACATCGAGAGTACAGTCAACTCATTTTATCAAAATGGATATTGTAATGAAGAAGAAATCACAAAAAATGGAATAATAGTCTTTGAAATAAAAAAACACCGTATTGCCCATCTAGATACAACAGCTTGTTATTTGAAAAAAGATAATAAAGTTTTAATGATTAAATTTACTAAAAAGTGGGGACAAGTCTATGCTCCTCCCGGTGGAAAATTTGAAGAAGGAGAATCACCATTAGACTGCTTAATTAGAGAATATTATGAAGAGACAGGTTTAACTTTGATTAATCCAAAACTACAGGGAATATCCTATTGGAAAGACTCGGCAGAAGGAATTATATTTGTATATACAGCTGATGATTATAAAGGAGATTTATTATCTGCATCAGAAGAAGGCATATTAGAATGGATAAAATTTGAAGATTTAGAAAAACTAAAACAGTTTGACCAAAATCAAAAATTCACTCCATACTTATTTAAAGATGAGTTATTTGAAGGTAAATTTTTACTTGATAATAAATGCAAAGTTTTAGAATACCATATTAGAACAATGTAACTAATATTTAAAGGAGGGCAAATTGAATGACTAAAAAAGTTTTAATAACAGGTGGAGGAACAGGTATTGGAAAAGCTATTGCAAAAGCATTTTATGAAAAAGGTTATGAGGTATATATTTTAGGTAGAAGAAAAGAGAAACTAGAAGAAGTCTGTAATGATACTAATAATTCTATTAATTATTTTATCTGTGATATTAGTAATAATAACGACATTAAACAGATTATAAATGAATTAAATAATATTGATACCTTAATAAATTGTGCAGGGATAATTAGTAGTGGTGAAGAAAAAGAAAAATATGATTATTTAGAATTAAATAATATTATTGATACGAATTTAAAAGGAACTATAAGTATGTGTTTGCAAATGGTTGATAAATGGAAAGAAAACAACATAAAAGGAAATATAATTAACATTGGTTCAATAGTAGCTAATAATGGCTCAAAATACTTTCCTATATATTCAGCAAGTAAAGCAGGAATAATTGCTTTTTCAAAATCTATTGCTTCTAGATATGGTGAACTAGGTATTAGATGTAATGTTATTTCTCCAGGTGTTATAAAAACTCCGATGTCATATATTGAAACTCCAGACTTCGATGATTATATAGAAGATATAGAAAATAATACTCCATTAGGACGTCTAGGTAATCCTGATGATATAGCAAAGGTAGCTTTGTTTTTAGATAGTGAAAATTCTCTATTTATAACCGGTCAAGATATAATAGTAGATGGTGGTTATACATTAAGTCAAGAATGAAAACATATAAAATAACATTAAATATGCTATATAAAAACTGCTAACTCCTCAGTTAACAGTTTTCTTTTGTATAAATTTCTCAAGTAAACAAATAAGATAATAGAATAAGAAAGCTAAGATACCTAGAACAATAACAGAAGCAATGACAAGGTCTATATTAAATACTTGAGTACCATACATTATTAGATATCCTAGTCCTTTTTTTGATACAAGCAATTCACCCATTATGACACCTATATAGCACATGCTCACATTAATCTTAAGATTATTAATAATATTAGATAGATTAGAAGGAATAACTGCCTTCATAAATATCTGCATTTTACTAGCTCCTAAACTTCTAAGTAAAGTAATATAGTTACTATCAGTTTCTTTAAAATTATGATAAACATTTATAATAGACAAGAATAAAGAGATTAATAAAGCCATAAAGATAATAGAATTAGTACTAGCACCTACCCAAATAATAATTAAAGGTCCAAGTGCTACTTTAGGTAGAGAATTTAAAACAGTTAAATAAGGATCAAGTATCTTTGCTAATCTCTTAGAAAACCAAAATAGAGTAGAGACTAACAAGGAAATAATTGTAACTACTAAAAAGCTAACTACTGTCTCATATAAAGTAATACCTATATGTACTAATAAATCATTATCAGTGAATAGACTTCCTAAAGTTTTAAGTACTAGACTAGGACTAGATAAAAGAAAAGTATTAATTAGATTAAATCTTGCTAATAGTTCCCAACCTAAAATGAACACTAGTAATATTAATATCTGAAAACTAATAACAATAATTTTCTCATGTCTTTTCTTTCTTAAGAACTCTTTATGTTCTAAACTATAACTTGACATCTAAATCTCTCCATATCTCTTCATAATAGTAATTAAATTCCTTTTCTTTTCTATTATTAAATGGAGTAGAGCGATTTTTATAATTAATATCATAAATCTTTTTAACAACACAAGGTCTTTTCGTAAGTACAACAACTTTATCAGCAAGACTAACGGCTTCTCCAATATCATGGGTTACCATAATAGCAGTTTTTCCTAAGTCTTTAACCATTTTATAAACATCATCTGCAAGCATTACTCTAGTCATAGCATCCAAAGCTGAAAAAGGTTCATCTAAAAGTAATATATCAGGTTTAGTAGCAAGTGTCCTAATTAGAGCAACTGTTTGAATGCTATTAAGACACAGTATTCTCTAACTTTTTATTATCATCTATATATTGATAATTAAGTTTATTATCTTTACTAATAACATTTTCTCCAAGTTTTTCTTCTATATCTTTTCTCGTATTACTAGCAACTTCTCCTCCGGCTTTAGCAATCTTTCTATTTTCACTTAATCTATAAGGTTTATGTTTCTTAGCAAGCTCACGAGTCGTAATCTCACCAATATCAGCAAGTAGAACCTCAATATCACTCATATTATCTCTCAAAGACTCTTTTCTAAGACCTTTAAACTCTTTATATTCTTTAGCAGTCATACCTGACCATTCTCTATAGATATCATTAGTCAGTATTGCATATTCTAAATTGCTATCAACACCATTATCTTTCCATACTTCAGTAAGTTTCTTTCTATCCTGGATACCTTTAATTCTTTTAATAATCCAATCTTCATCATAACCTTTGGCTCTATAAGTATCAATTGCTCTTTGAACTGCAAGAGAAGGATCAAAAACCTCATCAATTCTTTCACTACCAAGTTTAGCAAGCCACCTTTTTATAGGTTCGGCATTTTTACTAGGTATTGATTCAATAATTCTAAACATACCTTCAATATTGCATACATCAGTGCTGTAATATTTCCCATCAGATGATTTTAATTTCAGTTGTCTAGTAATACTAGACAACTCAAAATCTTCATCTTTTTTCAATTTGTTTTTTAACCAACTCCAATACTTTCTAGGTTCTTTACTGTCAACTAATACACCAACAATATCCACAATACTTACAAAATATTTTTCTTTCTCACTATCCCAAACAGTTCTAATTGTTTCGTTATTAAATAATTTATTTATAATATGCATTTTATCTTGATTCATCTATTATTACTTCCTTTCTTTCTTTTTACTAACTATGTTAACTATAATTTAAAAATTCATCTTTATCTTTTGCTTTAAACTTCCGACAATTTGTCGAAAATTGTCTGCCTTTATTATCAATTAATCTTCTTTAGCATATCTTATTAACATTTTTCATTGCACTATATTTTCTTCAGTTTTCAGTTGGACTATAAAAGTCAATATAAAAATGCACAAAAATGGTAAAGTTAAAATGTCATAATTAGTGATCCCAATTATATATCGC
>CALVIV010000016.1 GCA_944331935.1 uncultured Bacilli bacterium
AATTATTACTAATCTTTTTAGACCAGCAAAAAAGAATGCTGAAAATTTACTCAGCACCCTTTAATGTCGAAGAACCTAAAATTTGCCTACTAATTAATTAAATTTTCTATTCATCAAAGAAATCATCAAAGAAGTCATCATCATCGTCATCATCTAAACTTAAGTTAACTTCCTTTTTAGGTTGTTCAACCTTTGGCATTTCACTAACTTCAGGAATAGGACTATTAACAACTTCTTTAACAGGAGAAACATCCTTAACAGGTTTAGGCTCCTTAGCTTTCATCGCCTCTAACTTCTGTTGTTGTTTCTGTTTATTCATCGCTTCTTCTTTTTCAAGTTCCGCAATCTTAGCATCAATCTTTTTAACTAACTCATCTACATCAAATGAAGGCTTCTTAGGTGCATTATTACTTTCATTTCCCATACTTGGATTCATAAAAGATGGCATTGGATTACTATTAGGTCTAGGCATACCCATACCATTAGGATTAGGCATAGACCCACTCATAGGATTAGCATTACTATTACTACCTGCACCTATTCCAAAAAGGTTTGGTGGTACAAATCCAGGAGGTGTACTTCCACCATTAGGATTTGCATTATTACTATTCATCATCTCAAGTAATTTTTCTTTCTTCTTCTCTTTAACAAAAGTCTTTATATCAAAAGTATGAACTTGTTGTTTTTCTCTTTCTGGATAAGTAGCTTTTGGATAAGTCTTACCCCAATCAAGTTTAAAATCAGGTGTAAACTTAGTCTTAAATGGCTGCATCCTCATTCTTAGAATAATAACTTCAAACTGTTTCATTCTCTGTAAATCAGATACTGTAACTAAAGGAGTTGAAGCCGTCTTATCATCATCTTTAGATTTAACTTCCCCACACATCTTAGATATTTCTTCAAGAGCCGCAAGTTCTGCCGAAATTAGATATATAATGTTACCACAGTTACCACGAATAGTCTCCGCATTTTCTTTACCATAAACTTGATTTAACTGCGCATAGTTTTGAATAATCATTGTAAATCTTATATGTCTTGAACGTGCTGCCGTAATCATAGTTGTAACATCTTTTAAAGGTGGCATGTTAGCAAACTCATCTAGTAAGAAGTTTGTTCTAACAGGAAGTTCTCCCCCATTTTCTTGGGCTACCCCAATTAATGTTTCATAACACTGTTTCAAAAGAATTGTAACAAGAGAATGATAAGTTTTCTTTTCATCTTGTACAACTATAAACAAAGCAGTTTTACGTCTACCAATATCAGCAAGTTCTATATCACTATGACTAAGCATTTCTGATAAGTTCTCACGAGATGCAAATAACTTAATCTTTTGTCTAAATACTGATAAAATTGATCCCTTAGTATCTGTTGGAGCATTAATAGTACTAGAAGCATTAATAACAGATGCACTAGCAGGATCTTTAAATGAGAAGTATTCTTTAATATAAGTACTACCTCCAAACTTCTCTTCTCCAACCGTAGTCATTAAACTAATACTATTAATATTAATCTCATCTTCTTTAGCATCTTCAAAAAGTCCTAAAGCAACACCAGAAAAGTAATCAGCTGAAGTCTTTTCCCAGAAAGGATCACTATTATTACTAGATTCATCATATAAAATATTTAAAGCAAGGTCATCAAGTAACTCAATCGCTTTATCTTGATTACCACTTTTATACATCCTATAAGGAAGTGATAATGGATTCCAACTACTACCATTTTGAGGATCACGGAAGTTAAGTATCTGTACATCATAACCTTTATCCCTAAGCATATTAGCAGTCGCTTCATAAATCTCACCCTTAGGGTCAGTAATAATCATAGACTCCCCTGCTTTAGCAAGTAATTTAACAGTAGGCTTAATAACAGTCTGAGTCTTACCAGAACCAGTAGAACCAATAACTAAAGTATGATATTCACCATTATCAACCCAAGCTTCTTTTTCATTTAAAATCAAAGGAACTCCTGCAGCATCACTAACTTCTTGTTGGGGAGTAACCATAACTATATCTTCTTCAGCTTTCATCTCTTTATCTTTAGCCCATCTAGAATATCCTTTATCTTTTTTCTCACTAGTAAAACCAATACCCTTTTCCATTTCAAAAAAGTATGATTTAACACTAATAAGCATACCTATTAAAGCTACAAAATAAACAATTAAAGTAATCCACAAAAATCTAGGTGTAAAAGCAGGAAATGGATTAAGTCCACTAAAATACCCTTCTGTGGCAAAAGAATGCAAATTGACAACACCAATCGCTACTATATAAAGTAAAAAGATAGCAAAGACAATAAAAATCATTACATCATCTTTATCAGCTCTAAATTTTAACTTCATAATAATCCCTCCACATATAACTTATTTAATATCTAAGGTTTAAAATCTATGCTTATTATACCAGCATTTTACTAATTTGAAAACAAAAATTTAATTATATTCTATTATTCTTTTTATATTTTATTAATAATAGAAAGAATACAACAAGAAGTACTCCTACTATTGACCCAACAATAATTGCATCATTAGTATCTATAATATTTAAAATTCTCTTTTCATTAGTTCTACTAGTATCCATTACCATATTAATATTTTTATTACTGTCTCTATCAAATACCCAAGTATAAGTATTACCATCCACACTATCAGCATTATTCTCTTCTACTAAATAATCTGTTTTAATATTAACAGTAACTTCTTCTAACAAAGGATAATCATCAAAATATAATATTCTCCCACTATTGGTAGATAGTGTTAAAATATTACTTGTATTATTATAAGAAATATTATATGATTTAAAACCATCTTTAACAGTTCTAGCCTCTCTATATTCATCTATATCAAAATCATACTTATAATTAAATAAATACCCATTACCCAAATCAGTCTCAGTCTTTTCATAATATTTAATATCAGAATGTGGCTCATCTGGCTCAGTATCAACAATAACATCAGAAGCATAAATAGGAATATAATTTCTAAAAGATGTTTTAATATATTCTTTAGGATAAAGTGCATTTTGATAAAAAGTAATATTGACACTCTCATTTATTTTATCAGAACTAATATCAAGATTAACTTCAGCAGTACAACCACACATCATAAAAATTAAACCTACTAATAATAAATATTTAACTTTCATACTAACTCCTTACCTGTCTTTCGTAAAAACCTGACATTCTTACACCCCAATAACCAGAACGACTAAACGGTCTCCTTGTAAATAATACACCAGTTGTATATCCTGAAGCTTCAGCACAAATATATTCATTAGTCTCCTCATCAACACCAACAACTAAAACTATATGAGAATTAGATTCTAACAAATCACCTGGAGCTAGGACAGCACTACTACTATTTAAAGAAACTCTTTCTGCTCCTGGTAAAGCTTGAAATTGTCCCGTCACTCGTGCTGCAATATTAAAGCCACCATTCCAAATAGCCCAAGCGACAAAACCAGAACAATCTAGTCCACAATAATCATAAATTCTACCATTAGCACTAGCCCGACATTGATTACTACCCCAATTACCTTCAGCTCCAGTTATCATCTGTCCATGACCTCCACCCCAGAAATAAGGTATTTTAACATCATAATTATTACCAAGTTCAGCAATCAAAGTAACGGCAGCCGCTACAACACCAGCATCAGTTCCATATCCTGCATTTTCAACATTAAAAGTAATTAACTTATTAAACTCTTCTAAACTAGAACCCTTACTTTGTAAAAATGAATCTAAAGACTCATGTAATATTTCATCACCATCACTAGATAATTCATAATCACCATAATCAATATTACCAGAAGTACTACCCTCACTAGCTATTACTTCATCAGTACCTAAAAGTCCACCAAACATAGAAATAAATGAAGTAGGAATTAACAGAACAATTAAAAGGATAAAAATAGGTGCCATGAAAATTCCAATCTTTAAAGAAATAGGAATTTTTCCCCAAAAACTAAATTTTCCTAAAAATCCACCTTTACCACTAACTAAAGAACCTAAAGGATTAAGAGATTTAAGTATATTTCCTCCAGTACTTTCATTAACTGAAGATGTATCACTACTACTAGTCCCATCATCATTATTAGTACTAGTATCAACAGGTGAACTTTCATCTACTTTATTATCATCTTGCAAATTAGAAGAATCACCATTATTTCTACTAACAACTCCACCTGTCGTTAAAGAATTAGGATTTCTATTTTTTATATTATTTAACATACTGACAGCTTTAAGAGCCGGATGTAAATTAGACACTTTATTAAGTACTGTATTAGCAGCTTGATTTAAATTTCTTTTTCTCGTAGTAGCAGGATTAGCATTATTATTACTACTATTATTATTACCTTCAATATTAGCAAAATTATTTTTTCTACTTCTATATTTATTAGAATTTATAATATTACTAGCAGTCTCTTTAAGTGATGGCTTAGAAGAAGATATATTATTATTATTTTGATCATTATTTTGATTATTATTTTGATTATTATTTTCATTTTGATTCTCATTATCATCTAAATATTCAATTTCTTCTTCTGGCATATTATCACCTACTCTCTAACTCCATTTAATAATATTATAACAATATACTTAAAATTATCAAAGTAATAACTCTACTTCATATTTAAAAACAGCATCTACATAAAAGGTAATAGTAGCACCATCACTGTTAGTAATTCTATATGTAGAGCCACTAATTTTATAATCAGCAACTTTATTACTATAATAGTTACTAAGAAGATTATTTCTAAAAGTATTAAACTCATCTAAAGAAACTATATCTTTATTTCTAACTCTCCTATAAGCTTCTTCGCTATTATTAACTACTAAATCTTTAAAATGATTATAATATATTGTTGCTAGTTCCTTATTAGGAATATCTTTAACTTCATATGTATTGGCATCACTTTTACTCTGAACATTACTAAATTGATTTTTCTCTTCCTCACTAGGAATATTTCTTTCCGCTTCATTTATGCCTTGCATATTACTAAATATTAAAAAAAGAATTAAGGATACAAATATAACAAATATAACAATTTTAAAAGTTTTACCCATTATTAGCACCCTCCTCTATTCTATTTAAATATATATCTTCAGAAATAGGTTCAATTGCAAAAGTTAATTCATTTTCATTAATAGTAACTATATAATAAAGATATCCTTGTAAAGTAGAATCATATAAAGTCTCTAACTTAAGGGCTACTTTAACATAATATTTATAAATATTATTATAAGAACTAAATTGATAAGCTTCCTCCAAGCTTGTTTTTATATTAGCATCATAATTTCCTACAAAGTTATAAATATTAGATGAAGTGATATTATTTCTTTCAATATAATCCTCATCTAATATTTTTAGAATCGACTCACTATTCTTTGAAGTAACATAAGAAAAATACTTAGATATAGCAGAATCTATAGTAAAGAAACGATTAACATCTGATAGAGCAGTAACTGTAGTATTGATAGTCTCTTCTTCTGCTCTCCTTTCAGTAGTTTTCGCATATATAAGACTAATTCCAAATACAGCAATTAAAAGAATAATAATAACTACTTCAATTTTCGTTGTTTTATTCACAAAACCATCTCCTATAATCCAAATATAGCATTTCTAAGTTCTAATTTTTCTTTTAGCTGATAAGCTGTATAATCATTTTGTTCACAAACAGTAGTAGGAACATTATTACCACTTGGAACAGTATCACAATAATTAGAACCATACATTATATTTAAATAATAACAGCCTCCCAAACTAGAACTACCAGGATTGTAGCGATAATCACCTATCCAAGAATAAACAGATTGCATTCCCGCTAAAGTTCCAGGTGAACCATGACCTGCAGCATCACATCCTGCTTCTTCTCTTTCTTTATTTCTACTTTCAATAGCAGAAGCTTGAGCACCACCAGGTTGATATTCCGCTAAAGTACTAGCATATTCCCTAATACCAGCAGCAAGAGAAGTTAACTGAGGACCTGCACTACAACCGGCACCATTTGGTATTCCAATACCCCAAAAGTTATATAGTCCGCCACACTTCTGCCATCCTTGCTCTGTTCCTGCTGTTACCACAACAAGTTCAGGATTAACTCCAGCACTTATAGATACATCATAAACTTCTTCAGCATGACTAGAAAAATTAGTACAAAAAGAACTATTACCACTATTAGTACAATATGCTTCCATCTTAGAAATAAATTCTTGTTTTGATAAAGAAGTAGAAGTTAATGAAAAATCAACACAACTAGGACGAGGATTATCAATGCTAACATAATCTAATGGATCAACTCTATTAGAAACAGAATTACCCCCTGATCTAACTTCAAAATGTAAATGTACACCTGTAGAATTACCAGAATGTCCCATCTTACCAATTACTTGACCTTGTCTAACAGAGTCCCCTGCCATAACCGTAATACTACCCTCTGCCATATGACCATAATAAGTATAATTACCATCAGAATGTTCTATAACTACATAGTTACCATATCCTCCACCATCATTATTTCCAATATATCCATTATCAGCATATTGAGTCTGTGAATCATCTGTAGGATAAATTACAACACCATCCTTTGCAGCGATAATATTAGTACCACCTACTCCATTACCATTAGAAATATCAATCGCACCATGATCACCTTGATGAACAGAATCATTACCAGCAAAGAAAGCAGTTATTTCTGATGCTACAGGGTTACCACTAGCAAAAGTAACACCATTTTGAGTAGTAACCTCAGCACTACCAATAGGCCACCAATAAGAATTACCATCACAACTAGAAGAAGTGGTTTCTTCTTCTTCAGTTTGCTCTGTAATCTCTAGATAAGCCTCAATATACTCATAAACATCATCAGCCATTCTCTTACAAGTAACATCTGGAAGACTTGAATCAACACCTTTAAAATAATCAGCTAAACTCTCTTTAGCAGCCTCTTCACCTTTTGCAGTATAAGTAATACTACCATCTTCATGTTCCGCTTCATCTAGCATTAAATCAGCAACTTCTCTCATTCTATCTTTAGTCATATCATCATAAGAGAAACCTTCTATATGTAAATGCATTATTGTAAAAGTAGAAGTAATAACTAATTCCGAAAAATCTTTTTCTTCATTTCTATACTCGTCACGGACTTCATCCAATCTATCATAATAAGCATCCGCTCCTTCGCTAAGAGCAACAATCTCTATTGATTCTTTAGTTCTATCTATACCTAAAAAGCAGGTTAAACCTACAAGAAAAATAGAAAAAACAATGCCAATAACAGTAAGTGTCCCTTGCCAAGGAAAAGATAATTTAAAAGAAGATAGAAATAATGCTATCTTTGTTTTTCTACTTCTTTTACTATTATTTCTATCTCCTTTCATCTAATCACTACCTTTCTACATCAATTGCTACTAAAATCCTCCCGCTGTTCCAAATGACTCTAATTCTTCTTGAGTTACAACAACATTTATTCTCATACGTCTATTACCACAAACAAATAATGCTTCTCCTTGGGAATAACGCTTAATACTATCTTTTTCATTTTCATTTAAGTCTATCAGTAAGGACAAATCTTCAACTGCTTGTTTTCTAAGTCCCATAACAAGATAATATGATGAGTTATCAAATATTGCTTTCCCCTGCGTAATAATAGCAGGACTAGAGAAATCACTAGGTTGTTGTGTAATAATTATTGTACCAGTATTATATTTACGAGCACGCCTTTGTACTTGAGCAAGGAAGTCAGCTCCTTGTTCATTATTAGTACCAAGTAAAACATGCGCTTCATCTACCATTAATATTGTATTAACAGAAGAATCTAGGCATAGACCCCAAGCATATTTTAAGATATTAAAGAATAAAGCATTTCTAATATTAGTATCAGAGTTCATAAACTCTTTTATATTAAAGACCATAAAATCACTATCAGCAGTTATAGTTGTTTTACCATCAAAATAGAATTTTAATTCTTTAATTAAAGGTCTAATCTTAAGTTCCAAAGTTTGAATAATATCTTTTTCACGAGTTTGTTCAGTTAAAGCCATAAGTCTACCTCTAATAGTCGCATAAACATCTGAAAAAGTTGGATAATCAGCTGAGGTAAACTTAGAAAAATCAGTATTAAAATCTATTCCAAAACGTTTATATGTATCTTGTACAATTTCACTAAACATATTTAAAACATCTTCACCAATAGATGGATCATAATACTTCATAAAAGCTCTAAGAGATTGTAAAGTACGAGTTAAAACAGTGTAACCTAATCCTTGAGAAATCTCTTCATCATCAGCATCTATAATTACCTCTAATGGATTAATAAGACCATATTCTCCACCTTTACCAATATCAATAGTATCTCCTCCAAAAGTTTTAGTCATCTCTTCTAACTCATTTTCAGGGTCAATGGCGACTATCTGACAACCATTTCTAATATGAGTTCTAAGTAGTAGTTTAGCAGCCGTAGACTTACCAGAACCAGAAGTACCAAGAATAATCATATTAGCATTATTTCTATTATTTTCTTTTCTTATTTGGTATAGAAATTGGTTAAATAGAATAACTCCTCCAGAAAAATCTACTCCAAGTAGAACAGAAAGCCCTGGATCCTTAATACTATCAAAGATAAAAGGGTACATCGCAGCAATAGTAGGAGAAGGAATTGGTGTACCAATTCTCTCTTCTATATCTTGACTAGGAAAAATAGGTAATATACTTTTTAAGACTTTCTCTTGTTCAAAACGTAAAGATACTGCTCTTAGTTCCATCGCATCCAAATAGTTTTTAACATTAACTTTTTTTAATTCTAGCTCTTCTTTAGTATCAGCATTTATCATAATATGCATTTGAAAATCAAAGATACGAGACTGACTAGATGCAAGCATAGAAACAAAAGATTCTAGACTTTCAGCATCTTGTCTAATTCTCTCTTTAGCTGTTTGATCATGCTCTTGACGATATTTCTCACGTAAATCTGCAACCTGTTTATTAATCATCTTAGACATAGTACTAAATGGTACAGGAATATGTTTAATGACTATTTTAATACCACTCATAGATGTAAGTGTTGATAAGTATCCAGGAGCAATATAACGTGGATATGATATTACTGATAAAATAGTTGCATACTTATCACTTATAAAGAAATCACTTGGATTAAATTGTAATCCTTTAGGTGCTAATTGACTTTTTAAACTTATACTCATACAGGCATCACCGTCCCAAACTCAGTATTAACCCCTCCATTTAAGAAGTTTTCCATAACTATTCTAAGGTCATCATTACTAACTTGTGCCGCATTTAAACCACAACTTGCAAGTCCATTAATAAGCATTCTAACTCTTTTTTGTAATACATCTTCACTAGTATCTTTAAATAAAATAAAGTACTCAGTATCAACAATATTATTATTCATAAACGTATTACCTTTATCAATATCTTGTAAAATAAGTTTACGTATCGCAGGAGAAGTCGCATCATTATATAATAATTGTAATTGTGACATATAAACTGATATATCAACAGGTCTATCTGCAACAACAAGCCAAAACTCAAAATCTATCATATTATAAAAGTTTTTAAGACTAATCAAGACATTATCTTGAGCTTGTTGATCAAGAATAAATATATTACGAGGAGTAATTTTAACTCCAGTAACTTTTTGCTTTCCTTCACAAATTATAAATCCATTTTGAATACCAGTAATAGGCAACCAATCTTCAGTATACTGACTACTTGCTACTTTGGACGTCTTTGACATCTTTAACACACCAACCCTTCCATATATAATTCCTTCTATTTGTAAAGAAGGTATAAGCTTCTATTATAATAGTTAAAATATTATGATAATTTGGAACAGGAATAACTAGAAAAGCACTTAATAATCCAGGTATTACAACTATAATAACTTGCCAAGTTTCACTCATTGGAAAAGTCATCAAGAATATTAAAGTTATCAAAACCCCAGTTCCCAGTAATATCAAATCAAAAGGTTTAAAAATCCCAAGAATAAGTTGTCCACTCTTTGTATTAGCAGGTATTAAATAATTATTCATCTATTATCACACTCCCTATTAATTCTTACTGTTATTATGGTTAGCAATATGTTTAATATGTTTCATACCAGTTTGCATTTTACTTATATTACTACTTGCTATACCAATAGTAGCACCCTTACTAGCAGGATCTAAATAATCACCAGAATAACTAATATCAGCTTGATTTAAAGCATATCTTAAATTATCCCATTCAGTAGCAACATGAGGATCAGTAAATTTGCCATTAACAAATTTAGTTCTAGCCCATTCGGATTTTTGTCTCTTCTTTACTAAATCAGTCACATTGCTATTAAAATCTCCAATATTAAGTGTTTCACCATAATATTCAAAATTACCATTTTGATCATGTGCCTGCATTTTCGCCATTAAATCTTGATAATTAAATGATCTACCACGTAAAACAGCAGGAGAATCTAGATCATTAACGGCAAAGGAAACCATCGTTGAATCTTTCAAAGCTTCTTCTTCAACAGCCTTATCATAAGCAGAAATTTTTTCTATTGCATTTTTATTTAAATCAATAACTTGTTGATCTTTCTCAGCTAAAGTTCTACCGGTAAACATACCATAAGCACCACTTGAAATACGCCCAGGCAAAGTAGAATGTGATGCTCTCATCGCATTCCTTTTTTGCATTGCAGCCATTACAGCACTAGGAGATTTTTTATCTGCAGTAGCAAGTGCCTTACCACCAGTTACAAGTCCTCCAACTCCACTAGTTAATCCAGCAAAACCTGCTCCTACACCAGTTAAGGCATTTCTTAAATATCTACCAGTTGTACCTTTTTCAGATTTATCTCTAAATTCTCGGCCTTCTTCCCAACCAGCTCTAACACCAGTTGCAACAGATCCAGCTATACCTCCTGTTAAAGCTGCAGCACCTAACATAGTACCAATACCACTAAATAGCTTTCCATCACCTTTTAAACCAAACATATCTTGGAAAAACTTTGGTGCTTGTTTCATAAACATCAAAACACCGATAATTATGAAAACAGTAGCAAATAAAGAAGTAAAGAAACCAGGACCATTCTGCCAAATAGTAATTTCACGATCACTAATCACTAAAATAACATAAGCTCCAAAGTAAATAATTATAATCCTTAAAAACAAATCTATATAAGTAGAAGTTAAAGTCTTAACCCAATTATTAAAAGCACCATTTTTTTCTTGGCCAGGAATAATATATGAAATAATTGGAATAGGAGCAATAAGCCTTAAAAGTGCAAGTTTAATAGCCCTAACAGCAACATCAATAGTAAAACCAAGAATAATTATTGCCATAATAATAGAACATACAAGTCCAAGAAGTGGTGTATAATCAAAAGCATAAACCTCTCCTTCACCAGAATCACATGAAACATTAATATACTTTATTAAAGATTTATATGATAAATTAGGATCACCATAATCATAATCGTTAATAACTTCAGGACATAAAACATCATTTTCTGTAATACCATTAGGATCAACATTAGGATCATCACTAGTGTCTTTTAATGCAGGTGTAATAAAAGCTTTCGCAACAGTCGTTGCTAACGTCCCTCCTATATCACTCATACTATCTAAATCCCCATCAGTTGTTGAAGAAACATTACTTCCTAAGACCAGCTTCCCTAATATATTATCTTTCATTACACTATTCTGAAATTGATATAAAAAACCAAACAGTATACCATTATTACTAATCTGTTCATTTAAAGGACTATTATTATTAGATGGTATATCAATAGGAACAACTAATGTCAACATTACTAAAGATAATATTACTCTCATAACTATCTTTCCTGCTCCTTTTTGTTTATCTTTAAAAGCATCAGGATTTATAATTATATTTAGTGCAGTAATAGCTAAACTAAATATCATAATAGTAGCTAATATTAATTGAATTCTCGAAAAAAATTTATCTAGAATATCACCACTAAATATTTGAGCATTAGCAACTGTAAAGAATACATTATAAACACCACTAACAAGAGCATATCCTGCAGAGTCTAAGAAAGATAAAATATTTCTAAAAAGATCCCATCCCCAATTAGGTTCCATAAATAATCACTTCCTTTTATTACATAAATGAGCAATAAGCTTGATTTATAAAGCTCAATAATAGTTGTACTAAAGTTGGTATCAAAAACAAAGCTACAGCTGCAACAAGCCTAATTACCAACTTTGACTGAGCTTCTTTCATAGCTTTTTCATCAGTACCAACAACAGCTTTTATAAAATCGATTGAACTTAATAATACAACTAAAATAGGTCCTATTATTTTTATATAATTAAATATAGTATTTAACATCCAGCCAACAGAACCAGGATCATCTGTAAATATATCTTCACATTGAATCTCTTTGTTCCAATTATTTTTAGTAGCATTGTTAGTTCTAAAATTAAGTTCTGAATCCAAAGTATCCATAGCTACATCCTCTGCCTCATCTAATTTAGTTTCTCGATCCTGACATTCTTCTGCATTCAAAGTTCCATTAGCACACTGATCAGATGTTTCTTCTTTACATTTATTTACAGCTTCTCTAACATCATTAATTAATATAGTATTAATAGAAGTCCAAGAAGAACTACTTTTCATAAAATCAGGAATATCACTAGTGTTTAAAAATTTTCTTAATTTAAGATAAGATAAGAAATTATTACTAGCATTAGTCACTATTGTATCAGTATTTCCATTATAAATCTCATCACATGTTAAAGTGTTAGAAAGTTTTACACTAGGACCATACCAAGCATTAAATTCAGTCAAAATGCTATCTACAAAATCATAAGTTTTAGTAGCTTTAATCGAAAATTTAGTCCCAATATTATTCTGTTTCTCACACCATTTGCCATTATTATCGAAACACAACTCATTCCAAGGTCTAAGAGCAGAATAATCAAAATAAGCATTAGCAGGACAAGTAAAATTTTCTCCATTATTTTTATAGTGTTTTTCATTAGAAGTATAAACATTTTCTTGATGAAAAACATAATTAGCATTATCAAAACCAATAGATTTTATATCATAGTAAGATTCAGTAGCAGTAGTTACAGCATTACTCTTATGGCCTCCACTCCAACTAACTTTCCATGTCGAATCACCTGACTTATAATAAATTGTAGCTAATCTGCGTGGCTGATCTTTGGTTTCATAAGTGCACAATACCATACATGATCCATCTTCCACACAATCATCTTTTAAATAATCAATAGCTTTTACTTCTCTAGGACAAATAAACAACATGATTGCAATAACTACCAAAAATAATATATTGTTTTTCTTCATATTAAGTTCCACCTCAATCATGATATTAGTATATCATCAGATGAAAAAAATAGCAATTAAATTGCTATCAAACACTGTCTAATTTTCCATTGGATTATTCCAACACTCACTCCATTTAATTAAAGTTTCATTCTCAGTAATACTACCTACCATAGAAAAAACTAAATTAACAACAGTTACAAAGAAAAATATTAATAAAGCATAAACTAATCTTCTTACAATTCTTTTTAATAGTTTCTTATTTTCTTTATCATCACTACCAATAACTGCCTTACCTAAATCAAAAGTACAAAGTACTATTAATATAATAGGTATAGCAATCTGAATAATAGGAAATACCCCATCTTTAATAACTCTAACTATAGAATCAAATCCATAACAATTACTATCTATATTTACAACTACTGTATCTAATATATTTAACATATTAACACACACCTTTTCATATAGAAAAAAAATAGCTTTAAAGCTTTAAAGCTATTAACTTATCTCTGCTGGATTGTTCCAACAATTACTCCATTGAGTTAAAGCCTCACTACCAGTAATTTGTCCTACCATAGAGAATAATAAATTAAGAAGTGTTACAATAAAGAATACTAATATTGCATAAATACATCTCTTAATTAATTTAGATTGAGCTTCTTTAACTGCTTTATCATCACTACTAATAACTGCTTTACCTAAATCTAATGTACCTAAAACTATTAAAATAATTGGAATACCTATTTGTAAAATAGGGAATAAACCATTTTTAATAATTCTAATTACAAAGTCAAATCCACGACAATTACTTTCAGGATCAGCTGTTATATTAGTTAAAACTTGTGCCATATTCATTAACATCATATTCATAAAATCTCCTCCACTTACAATAATAATATACAAATTATCGCCATTTGTCAATTATTACCTTTTAAATAAGCCAAATATTTTACCCCCACTATTTTCTTTTTCCTTAGTTTTATTAATAAGTCCTATCTTAGATAAGAAATCACTAAGAACAGGATTCTTAACTCTATCATTTAAAGGTGGTATATTATAAAATACTTTAGTCCTACCTTCATATTCAAAGTCCATTATATCACTATTAGAAAGTAAACTCATATTTAAAACTATCTTTTTACCTTTTAACTCTTCAAATATTCGTCTATCTCTCTTCATTAATTTATTTAATCTTATACTAGAAGGTTCAATCAAATACAAAACATCATTACATGCCCCTTCATTACTTGAATCATTCAAATCTATCAGAATAATCGCTACATCATTATGTTTAACAACTTCAGTCATTAGATGTTCATCATCAACAGAAATCATATTAGGACTATTAAAGTATAGAAAATCATGTCTATTAACTTCTATAGCAACTACACTCATACCATAAGTTTGTTCCAACTCTTTCTTTAACATATAAATAAGTGTAGTACTACCAGCATGATCAGTAACATTTTTAATACCAATTATTCTAGAACCTGCTACTACTTTTTCATTAATAGTACTAGACAAATCATTCAACTGTTGAATATGTGCCACATCTTTATAAGTATTAGGATGCTCTAAAAAGTATTTAACACCATCTACTGTTGTAGTAAAATTATAAATACCCATAGATATTATCTTAGATAGATAACTACTAGAATTAGAAACTTCATTATTAGGAAGTAAAAGAATGATTTTATCAGCATCAAGACCTATAGATATTTTCTGAATATTAGTAATATCTTCATAATCTTTAATCGCTGTTATATCTAAAATCATTCTTGCATAAAAGAAGTTCTTGAACATTTCAACAATCTCATCAGCTGTATGAACACCATCTACACTCTTAATAACATCTATATCTAGTGTAGAAAGCATCGCTTTCGCTTCATTTGCAACAATAACGTTCATCTAATCACTTCCCTCTAATCATAAATAGTTCTAGTTTCTCCAACTACTTGTAGAAAGTTACCAAGACCTATTAAATTATTAATAACTGGAATGTCTATATTAACAAAGGTAACAACAGAATAATAAGTACCATTCCTCTGCCCATCACCATCATTAATAGAAACATCATGTGCAACATAACACCAACCATTATAGCCAGGACATTCAGCACCAGGATTATCGTTTATATAATTGAGCATTTGTTGATTACTAACGTTATATGTCATTTTATTTATATAATCATTAATCTTTTCCATTCCTTCATCATTAGTAGGACCTTCATACTGCTCTATAATATTAACTATTTGATTCTTAACGCGAAATGCTCTAGTATAGTTAACAGAATAAGCCATATAACCATTTATTAAAAGTACAAAAGCTAAAATAATTTGTAATGCAAAAACTTGTCCTATCGCATCTCTCATTATTAATCACATCCTTATTAAAAACTTATATTATCCTAATGGATTAGATTGTATTTCGCTTTGGCTTTCCGCATTTTTATTCCAAGTATCTTGAATACTATCGCGAATTGTTGGCCAGAAAAATGCAAAAAATGCTGCAATAACTCCAATCAAAACAATAGTAACAACAGTCATATTTAACTCTCCAGTCGCTTCTTTCATAAAAATATCTCTCCTTTCATATCTTACAAAAATAATTATACCAGATAATTACCATTTTGTAACCTATTTTTTATCCTAACATTGTCATCATAGAACCAAGAATGACTAACATAACACTAACACCCGTTACAACAAGCATAATCATAGTTTGATTTCCCATATGATCTAGTCTTTCTTTATATTTAGTATCTCTAGCTTTAGCCTGTAAATTAGAAACAGTACGAGAAAACATCAATAAACGTTCTTGTTTCTTCTCCTGACCACCAAGACCTAAACGATATAAAAGTCTCATCATACGCATTGAATCCCTAACAGGATAGGTATTTGCAAAATCCATATAAGGATTTATACTAGAATCTCCAGAGTTGATTTTTTCAATCATTTCTCTAAGACCTGGTTTAAAAATATCAGGAGCATCATTTATACTTTTACCTATCGCAACAGGAACAGTATAATGCTGAATTAATATTTCCAAACTCTTTAAATAGTATGGCAACATTATATCAATTTGATGCAAATGAGCTTTATAATATTTTTTTAATTGCATATAAGGCATTTTGAATATAAACACTGCTATAAGAAAAGCAAGTATTATATTTATTAGACTAACATCATCTATAAATATAAACATAAATATAAAGAAAACAGCAATAGCATAAGTAATTCTCTTTTGAAACAAAACATTAGGACTAGCCGTATCTCCATACTTAGCATAAACAAGAAAATCATAATCATCTTCTCTTAATATTTCAAAATATTTTTTATTATCATTAATAAATTTATTTTTATCAATTGTTCTATTATAGATTAAAACAAATAAAATTATAACTGCAACAAATACTATTTCCATAATTATTCAACCCCCACATTCTCATTATAATATTTTTCTCCTTTTAACAAGAAGTAACTATTAAAAATAATAATAAAGTGTAGAACAAGTTGAACCCAAATATTTTTAATTAATTCAATATAACTTTCACTACCAAGCATATATTGAATTAACATAACTAAAAGAAATAACATAATACCATACTGTAAAAATTTCCTATGAAAAGTAGCTCTATCCATTCTATCACGATAAACACTTTCAACAAGAGTATCGATATCTAATTGCATATTTTCTAAACTTTCTCCAGTATCTTGAGCACCTTCTTTTGTTATCTGTAAAAATAACTGATGCATATTTTTTACTATATAATATGGATACTTATTACTAAAGAAGTCTAATGCCCCATCAATAGCACCTTCATCATAAGCCATATCAATCATATGATTAACATCACTTAACACCGGATCCTCAAGTATTCCAGAATCTCTTACACCTTCAAGAGATTTAACAAAACTCTGAGTTGTCGCAAACTCCATAATAGTATTAGTAGTATATACTTGAATCTGTTCAAAAATAAACTCACTATACACTCTTTTACATCTTAAGAAAGATAAATAAGGAATAAAACAAATTGCTATAAGAACATATATTATTGAAACAATTATATTATAGAAATAAAGATATGTAACTATACCAGCAAAACCTCCCATTATTAAGATTTGAATCAAATATTGTCTTGCTGTATACTCTTGACCTAATTGTTTAGTCTTTTCTCTAACAACTTTATAAGAATATGGTGCAAACTTATCATATATAGCTTGTACTTGGTCAGTAATATATTTAGAAACATTTTGACCTTTATAATTTCTATATAATACAATTGCCAAAGCAATTATTATTAGTAAAAATAATACCATAAAACTCCTCCTCTTTCTAAACTATCTCAGTAGGAAATGAATCTTTCGGTAGTGAAGTTTGAACAGTGCTGTTAACATTATTAAAATTAGGAGATTCCACTACACCAACTTGAGGCTCTTCTTTATTAATTACCTCATTAACTGCATCTGAAATATTACTCATCGAATCCCCTTTAGTAAATAAACTATCAATAAATATATTTTGATTTTCAAGATACTCTTTTAAATGTTCTGTAGGCATATTCTGAACTGGTGCTTTTCCAAAAGTTTTTTGATAAAGAATATGTGACTGAGGTTTATTTTCTTCATCAACATAAAACTCTACAACTTCATCTACTTCACGGTGAAACTTACCATATTCTTTACTATAATAAGCTTTAATATGAACACCCAATTGAATATAACGATAAATTGTTGTTAAGAATTGATCTACATCTATATCACTTTCCAAAAGTGAATACATACGATAAGGAATAGCACTAGCTTTATCAGCATGAATTGTTGATAAAATATTATGACCTGAAGAAATAGAGTTACGAACAGCAGTTACCGCTTCAGCACTACGAACCTCTGACAACAATATCCATTTAGGATTCTGTCGCATACAAGTAACCAAAACTTCAGAATAACTAGCAACATTATTTGTTTTCATAGCCACTATATCACGATGAGGAAATATTTTATCCAAATGAAGTTCCAAAGTATCCTCAATTGTAATAATTTTCTCATCTTCTTTAGTATGACTAGCTAAGTATTTAACAAATTCTGTTTTACCTGAACCAGTCTCACCACTTACCATAATATTACAATGTCCTTCAACACATTTCATTAAAATATCATGAATATTAGCAGTAAAATAATCTTCACTAAGTAATTTCTCGCGATTAAGTCTAATCTTAGCAGGAGTTTTACGAATAACCACAGCAATCCCATTAGTAGCAATAGAATCATGAACAAAGTTAAGACGTAACTCAGTAGACTCTGCATCCAAAAATGGTTTAGCATTATTAAAGGTTGTACCCATTACATTAGAACATTGAAAGGCTAGCTTCTCTACAAAAGCATCATTTAGCCCTTCAATTTCTACTCTTTTTGAACCTTGAGATAAAGAACGAATCCAAATTTGTCCATGGTTACAATAAGATATATCAGTTATATCATCGTCATCAATTAAAGGTTTAAATAAACCAAAATCTAATTTATCAAATATGGCATCATTCATAATTATCTCCCTTTCTATTTCTACTGTTGTGTATAAGACAAATCCTCTTCTGTCATTGCCGTAACGTTATTAATAAAGTTTCTTAAATCTTCACTAGATAAAGTAACATCACCTGGCTCATCTTCTAAAGATTCAGCTGTAGGAACAGGAATAATCTCAGACTCATAAGCTCTTAAGTATTGAGCTTTACGAAGTAATATATGATATTCTTCAGGTACAGCAAAGATAATCTGAGCTGGTACTGTCTTTTCTTCAAGGTTAGAAAAAACATTATTACCATTACTATCAAATACTGCAAGTACTTTAACATTAGATAATAATCTACCTACCATAATTCTATCTTCGGCAATAGCAGTACCTTCAGCACCTTCAGCATTTTGAACTTTCAAATATATATCTATATAATTACCTGGATAAATTGAATTACTATATGTACTAGCCATATCAACATCCAAATTATATAATACATACCCTTTAGGATAATCTAAAATAATACTATCAGGTAATTGATCACGTGATACAACACATCTTGTATAAAATAAACTACCTTCAGGAATAAGACTATCTCCATTAGAATACATATCAATTACATCAGCACTATTAGTAATAATATTATCATTTACCATTGATTGAGGTATTTCCATAGTACCAACCATATCCTCAGTTATTTGTGTTCTAGGATCAATATCTTCCAAAGCATAAGGAACAGTAACAGGAGTAATAGCTTGATTGATTCTCATATTATAACCGACGTAAAGAATTATAATAGCAAGAATAACACCTACGACTGTTACTGTATTTTTATTAGTAAAAAACTTTTTTATACCAACAACTATATTATTCATCTACATCCTCCTTATTATTCTATTTATCTACATCACTATAGTTTAGCTTTCCTGCTCTAGTCATATTAGTTACATATTTATTTTCATAATAATTAGACTCTAAGATTACATCTATTTTATTAGATAATCCTAATGATTCACCATCAATACTAGCAGCAGTTTCTGATTTTACCCATACACTAACTTTAGGTGGTGTTTCGTTAATATCATAAAATCCAATATCATAAGTACGACTATTAGAAACATTTTCTGCAAAACGTCTAACAAAGCTTTCAACAAACATCTCTTTATCTATTCTAAGTAAACCGCTTAAGCGGTAATAACCAACATCAACTGCATCAGTCATTGCCGCTTCGGTTGTCTCCCTTAATAAATAGTAATCAAGTTCGTTACCAGTCTGATAATTTTGGACTATATTAACAACTCCAAAGGTAATAATAGCTAAAAGTATAATACCAACAACTAACATAGCTTTACTCATTATTTATTAGCTCCTTTCAATACAGTAGATTGAGCCATATACTCATTATAACATGCAGTTGATGTATCAATAGTATTTGGACAAGTACCGTTATCTTCATTATTACATCCAATCAAACCACTCTTTAACAACTCATTACTATTAAGAACCTTATGAAGTAAATAACTACGATAAACTGTAATTCCAGAAGTTTTATTACTACCAGCAGTTAAAACTTCATTACTCCTATCAGAAGAAGGCTCTGTATAACTATCATATTTTTTATTATATTCTCTTATTTTTTTCATACTACTAGGTGTAAGAACAATATGATAATCTAGATACTCATCACCATCATAAATACTATCACCTAATGCCTGAATATTATTCATAGCAGTAACTGGTTGAATTATATAATCAGGATTTTCTAAGTTAGTCGCTCCACAAGTCCAGTTAAACCCTATCGATCTAGTATCATCAGCAACTTGCATAACATTATTATTTCTTGAGCTTTCAATTTCATTAATCAAAAGAGAAGCATCAGTATTAGCACTATTTTTACCTCCACTAGTAGGTGTAACTGAATTAGGGAATAAATTATCTAAAGAAATTGTTCTATAATCATAATCATTAATTGGAGGCTCATCATCATCACCATCCCCAGGATCACGATCACATTCTGGCCAGTCTGGATCAGTTGGAGGGCAACCTCCTCCACCGCCATTCTCAGGATTATCTATTGCATAGAAACAACTAACATCAAAATCCCAACCAAAGTAACCATAATTATCAATATGACCATTAATATTCATATCAATTGCATCTTCTAAAGCTGCTTTCTGGCTATTAGTAAGAGCACCAGGATCTCCATTTTGATTAACCTTCCAATCATACCAAGCAGTATTAACAGGAACAGAATTTAACTTAGTACAATATGAATTACCTGCATATGTATAGAAATCTTCACGACCAGGATCCATAGTATGAACAGTTTGACCTGTCTTATTATTAATCCAAACTCCAGGAAATGTAATTATATTATGATAATTCCATGGATCTTTTTTACCATCTTCACAACTACCATCTGTCAAAATAACCATTTCAGGAAAATCTCCAGTAACATTAGTACTGTTTAATTTCTGTGAAGATGAGAATGTCTCTTTATCATCCTTAGTATCATTATCATTATCAGCATTATCAACTACAATTTGATAATTTGTAGTTTCATTAGTACATACAGCACCTTTATTTTCACAAGCTTTCTTTTTACTTTCCCATTCAGCTAATTCTTTTTGATATTGTTGATCAGCTAAGTATTGAGTTAATACAGTATTAGAACCACATTTGTTTATCCAACTACATTTATCATCACATACATTTGAATAACCATTTATCTTAGTTCTTATAAGAAAGCCATTAGAACCAGCAACATATTGTTTTTGACCATGACTATCACTATACCATCCATGGACTTCATTAATAGTTTGTCTAGTAGATGCTAAACTTCTAAAATAGAACTGTCCAAGATTACTAGAACATCCACTTTTACTAGGAACCCAAGTATTACCAACATACTTTCCACCTGGATCTCTTTGATGTTGATTATATAAAGCCTCAGCATCAGTAGTATTAGATGGAGTTAAGCATCCATTAGCAAGTTTAGTCGCTTGAGATGTACTATTAATATTATAATCAGTAGTCAATACAGAAGGAATAGGTTCAAAAGTAGTTTGTCGACTAACTTTCTCACTACTATCATTCTCATATACATCAGTATAACATTTATCTATACAAGATTGAGTATAATCACCACCATCACACTCTAAAACACAAGCATCAAAATCCTCAGTAGGACCACCTTTTTCACTTTCATAACCATTACTAGCAACACAGTAAGCAGTAGGTACACAAACTGCAGGTTTACTAGGTCTTGGAGCAGTATAATAACTATCACAAGTAACTTTAGATTTAATTTCAATTAAATATTGAAAACACATACCTGCTTGAGTTGCTACTGGATCACTAAAATTAACCTCTATTTCCTCTTTACATGTAGTAGTACAGTTATTAACAGTTTCTGTCTCTTTATGACTATACTTATGCATTGTCTCATAATTATTAGTACTAAATGCATCACAAACTAACTTATCTGTTTTAGTGACATCTTTAACATTTGTATAACTAGGATCTTGAACTATTGCATCACTACCACTTTGAGCCGCATAAAGACTTTCAGCATCATTAATCCAACTACTAACCTCATCATAAGAATACTGAACAGATACCTCTTCAGTAAAGCAATAAGGAACTGCTTCTTTCATAGTTTTATTTTTAGACCATTTTTTACGATAATTTACACATAAAGCATTATCATATAATTGATTACGTCCTGAAGTATTAGCATAAAAGGTGTTATTACCTATTTCTTTACCAGCATCACATACTCCATCAGACTCTGGTAAATAGAAATAAACTGTTATTCTACTATCCATTTGATCATCAGGTATGGTAAACGAAAAACTTCCACTACTATCTACTGGATGTTCTGTACCATCAAAACTAGTAGAATATATTAATCCCTGAGCACCTGTGTAATTTACAACATTCCCAGAAATATTATAACTTATCTTATTCATATAAGTACTAGCTGTATACCCCGTAGAACATTCATTATTAGCTGCTTCAACACCCCAAGTACTAGCTAAAGTACCTAAAATAGATGAAATACATATAGCAACAACTAATAATACAATTTTATACTTCTTCGCTATTTTCATTTGTTTCTTCCATCCTTTCTTTTATTTTCTCATAATTTTCATTAGTCTTTACTTTTGCATATACTTTATCCTCACCATCCCTTAATTTTCTAGCATCCACTCTAAATGAATAACTAGTATCTGCACCATAAAATCTAGTGCAAGTAAATAACGTTAACATTAAATCATCTTCATTAACATCAACATCTATATCATACATGCTTTCTCTTTTAGCTTTCTTTATATATCTTTTCTGTTCACTCTTAGTATAAGTATCACTAAAAGAAGCATTCTGATCATCATTTAATAATGCTACAGCATAAATTCTATAAAGACTTGTATCACCTTCACTATCAGTAAATTCAATAAATTGATTTTCTGATATAAAGTCGGGATATATAAATGACATTAATTGTTCAAATCTCGTCATTGTATCATCACCCACTATAGGATTACGTGACACATTTCTAATATTATGAGAAATATAAGCTGGTCGGTTACCAGTACCGTCTGGAAAAGAATTAGTCCAAGCAAAATCATAGTCTCCTCTTAAAATGTCAGTATCTTCGTCAGCTCTAATTAAAGCCAAATCAATATTAGTACCTTCTACTCTTAACCATCCAACAACATCATCACCGTATTGTTTAGCATCATTAATCTTATCACTTTCATCTAAAGCAGCAAATGTACTTTTTCTGAAACTACCTTTATAATACACGAAAGCAAGAATAATTGCAACAATTATAATTAATATAGCCAAAGTAATTGTCAATTTTTTTTTCATAATACTACCCCCAATACCTAATCATTTATAGTATAAGGATTATCTAAACTACCATCACCATCAGTAATATATACATCATTTTTCAAATAAGCTTTAATTTTTATTCCAGCAGTTCTATCATCAGAAACACTTGTATAAGTAACAGTACCAACAGGATACATTACTGTTTTAACTCCATCTTTCTTTGAAGAATCAATGTACCAATAACCTCCATCACTACTATTATCTCCTTTTGCCGTAAAAATGTCAAATACAGATGGAATAGTTACTATATTATTATAAGTTTTAGTATCATGTTTTCCTTTATAAGTCACATTGTTATTATAAATAGGAACTTCTACTTTAGTCTTAGCAAATAAACCAGTAGAAACATATCTAGTCATTTCATTAATAACTTGATACCCAATATTACCTTCTTTATTAGGATTATATACTTTATTACCACTATTATTATATCCTATTTGAACTTCAGCACCATCATTTGTAATAACACTTGTCATTATAATTTCTGTAGTATCATCATTAGTAAATCCTGCAATTCTCCAAGTATAGCCTGAATAATTAATATATTCTCCAACTTGTCTTTCATTAATATTTGTATTTCTACGACCACTACTATTTTCTACTAAAATATACGGATTAGTTTCACTACCATCACCACTTAATACTTTAGTACTCTTTTTCAAAGTCAAGGCAGGCCTAATATTGAATAAATATTCTTTATTCATTGGTTCTGCTTTTAATGGATAATCATAAAGATCAGTCATAGTCCAAGGATTGTTATCAGCATCTAAATTAGCATACCAAACAATTCCACTAAAATCTAAGAAGCTAACATCATCTTGCAAAGTATTATTATAATCTTGAATAGATAAAATACCAGCATTTCTTTTAGCACTAGTTCTATTACATTCTGTAGCCATATAATCATCTTTATTAAGTACATCATCACACCATTTAGAAGAAGTAACTAAATCTTTATATTTATCGTCTAAAAGATTATAGAAATAATCATTTAACCAAGAATCTATAGAACTATCAGCAAATCTACCATTATTAGTATAATCAACATTAGCTAATACCTCATCACTAGCAATGGTAACAGTATCATTACTATTTATTTTTACGATTCTAAACACCATATTATTAAACATAACATAGTTACTAGGATCAGCCTCTTTATAATATCCATTAGTATCACTAGTTGCATCCTTAACAACATTACTAAGTGACTCTTCAACAATTACTTTTCTAGTAACAGTATTTTTATTATTTAATCTATCAGTAGCAGTATAAGTGATTTCATAAGTACCAACTGTATCTGTATTAACCTCTCCACTTATTTTAACATCATCAACACTCATTTTACCATCAGAATCATCAACAACACTTTCTACACCAGGCTCTTTATATTCTTCACCACGATTAAGTCTAATAGTATCATCACCATTTAAAGTTATAACAGGTCCCTCATGATCAACATCAGATTCATATTTACCACATTTTAAATAAGTATAATATTGATAATTACCATCTTCTTTTATTACTTTAACAGTAGAATTATTTATATCACATAATTTTTTAGAATAAGGTATATAAAGATCATCTAAATAATCTTCTCTAATTAAAGTAGCTAAATTAACTGATAAAACTCTTCCTTCTTCACTAGGTAAATAACTACGATTTACCTGATAATACCTCTTACCTGCTTTAGCAAATAAAGCTTCACTATCCTTAAACACTTTATTAGGATAATAAAATCCAAAAAATGCTATTGCCAATATTAACAGTATTACCAAAACTATTACTACAATTCTTACAATCTTTTTACGATCAAATTTTTTCTTCTTAGTTTTCATCTTAACACCCTTTCTATATCAAATTATAAACATATCTTTTATTCCTAAAAGTAAATATTAAACTAACTTTACTATCATCAGCAATATCATCAGGAATTCTAAAATATGCATAATTACCAAAATAATCAGAAGTAACCGCATTAGTAGTTGCAATTCTCTTAGTCTTACCATTTCTATCCTTATATCTTATTTTAGCATAAATAGACGAAAAGTCAATAAAACTATTACCTGTAAAATAATTACTTGTAAATGATATTTCTAATATTTTACCATTTGAAACCGAAATTGGCATCTCCCTAATTCCACAAGAATTAGTATTACAATTATAAGTTCCATAGGAAGTAGAATTTGTTAAATTTGCACTGGTTATTGTAATATTTCTATCATCAGAAAGCTTCATCGTTTCATTTAAATTAACTGTAGATACAGTCTTAACATCTCTAACATCTTGAACATTTAACTTAATTTTTTTGAGTAACAAATTAGTAGAAACATCATGATAATACAAAACATATTTATTAGGATTTAAATTAGCATCTACTTTATAAACTAAAATGAATGTTACTTCATCTCCCGTATTAAGTTCTTTGGCAGTGTTATAACTATTACCTAAGTCTTTAAAATTCTCATACTCCCTTCCACTATACCTAAATTGTTCACTTCTATTCATTATTCTAAATCTATCTATATTAATTGTTCTTTTATTAGCATTATTCTTAACAGTTAAATTTAAAACTAAATAAGCAGTATTTTCATTAGATACTATAGAAAATCCTTTACTATCTCTTGTAGTTAAATAACTAGAATTAATTGTAATATCATAATAATTAGCAGAAAAGGTTTCATTTTCTCTATAAGTTCTATGCAAAATACCAAAATAATAATAAGTATAACCTGTAAGAGAGACAAAAAGTATTATTATAATTGTATTGCAAACAAGACGATGTTCAAAATAAACATACTTAACATTTCTAATAAACCTTTTAAAAGTTCTTTTTATCTTATCTTTATCAAACTCTATATTAACTTCAAATTCTTCTCTATCTTCTTCTTTAATATCTAAATATTCTTCGTCTTCTTTAAAACCAAATTTCTTTAAATCTATTCCTAAAAATCTCACTCCAAAGATAATAAACATTGGATATTGGAATATAGAAACTATATTTAATAAATCTCGTCCTGCCATTATTGGAGTTATTGTTGATAATTCATTATAACCATTAAAATAGCTTCTAATATAAAGTAACACTCCCAACATAAAAACATATTCAATGACAGGTATTAAATAAATTTTCCAAGGTTTCTTCTTATAACGTAATAAAACTATCAAAACTATACTTATAACAACTATAACAATTATAGAAATAATTACCAGAATATTAATATGTTCACTTATTGGTTCATAATAAGCATCATAACTTTCAGTATTTAAAAAATCTGCCACAAAACTACGTAAAGCAATGATTTTATAAAAAATATATGAACAAAGTACAATTAATAGCAAATGTATTCTTTGAAAATATTGAATTAAAAGAGCATATGGTTTTCTAAGTATCATAGGCTACACCCCTTTACTATTATAAGTATAGCTTAGTTTTTTAATTTTGAAAAGTAAAAAGTTGTATTTTATTAACAAATAATGTTATAATACCTAAGGAAAGTAGTGATAAAAATGAAAAAAAAAATTAAATTTTTATTAATTGGAATGCTAGCTTTAATATTAACAGGATGCTCTAGTAGTAATGTTATTACTGATATTGATTATAGCAAATTAGAAGAAATGATTGATAATAAAGAAAGTTTTATTTTAGAAGTTGTTCAAACAGGTTGTTCTCACTGTGAAGAATTTTCTCCAAGATTTAAAGCCGTTTTAAAAACGAATAACAAAGAAGCCTATTCACTTAATTTATATAATTTAACTGAAGAGGAAGCTAAAAAGTTTAATGAACTAACAACTAGTGTAAGTGGTACTCCTACTGTCCTTTATTTTAAAGCTGGAAAAGAAACATCTCACAAAATAAATGGAGCAGTATCTAATGAAAAAATAGAAGAATTTTTAGAAAAGATAGAAAAATAAATAGACCAATAAAGCCTATTTATTTTTTTTAGCATCTGCTTTTTTTCTTTCTTCGGTATTTAAGATACGTTTTCTAAGTCTAATGAAGTTAGGTGTTACTTCAACTAACTCATCTGAGTTTATATAGTCAAGGGCATATTCTAAGGTAATAGGACGAGGTCTTTTTAAGACTACAGTATGATCACTTCCTGCAGCACGCATATTTGTTAGTTGTTTACCTTTAACAACATTAACGGCAAGATCATTATCACGATTACATTCTCCTATTATCATACCTTCATATACTTCAGTACCAGGTTCAATAAACATAGTTCCTCTATCTTCAAGGTTACCAATAGAGTAAGCAGTTGCACTACCATTTTCAACTGAGACAAGTACTCCAAGTTTACGTTCTCCAATATCTACGTTTTCATAAGGTTTATATTCACTAAAGGTATGATTCATTATTCCATATCCCTTAGTCATAGTCATAAAGTCAGTAGAAAAACCAATAAGTCCACGAGATGGAATACTATAGTTAAGTCTAACTTGATTTTCAAAGTTAGTCATATTTTCCATTACTCCACCACGAGTTCCAAGATGTTCAATAACACTACCAACAACATCTTCTGGTACTTCTATTTGTAACTCTTCCCAAGGTTCACACTTAACACCATCTATTTCCTTAATAATTACTTTAGGTTTAGATACTTCAAGTTCAAATCCTTCGCGACGCATATTTTCTATTAATATACCAAGATGTAACTCTCCACGACCTGAAACAAGGAAACTATCATTAGTAGCAGGCTCTACTCTTAAAGAAACGTCTTTTTGGGTCTCACGAATTAATCTTTCTTCTATCTTACGAGCTGTTAAAATCTTACCATCACGACCTACAAAAGGACTACTATTAGTTCCAAAAGTCATTTGTAAAGTAGGTTCATCAATATGAAGGACAGGTAAAGGTAAATTATCACCCATATTACAAATAGTCTCACCTACTGAAATATCAGCAAGACCTGCAATAGCGACAATGTCTCCTGCTTCTGCTTCTTCTATTTCAATACGATGATATCCATAATAACCAAATAGTTTTTGAATTCTAAAGTTTTTAACAGTTCCATCTAATCTAATACAACTAACCATTTCCCCTGTTTTAATAATACCATTATGTACACGTCCAATACCAATACGTCCTACAAATTCATTATAATCAAGTAATGCTGGTTGAAATTGTAAAGGTTTAGAATTATCTCCAGACGGAGCTGGTATCTTTTCTATAATTAAATCAAGTAATGGTTCAAATCCTTTTTTCTGAGTACTTATATCGTCACTTAAACTACAAGTCTCATTTAAAGCACTAGCATAAACGACTGGAAAATCTAATTGATCTTCATCTGCACCTAGTTCAATAAATAAGTCAAGCACTTCATCAACAACTGCACTACATCTTGCACTAGGTTTATCTACTTTATTAATAACAACTATAGGTTTAACCTTAGCTTCAAAAGCTTTCTTTAAAACGAATCTTGTCTGAGGCATTGCACCTTCATAAGCATCAACAACGAGAATAACGCCATCAACCATATTCATAATACGTTCAACTTCTCCACCAAAGTCAGCATGACCTGGAGTATCAAGAATATTAATACGATAACCGTTATAATCTAATGCCGTTGTCTTCGCAAGAATTGTAATACCACGTTCTTTTTCTAGAGCATTAGAATCCATTGATACATTACTTACATCTTCATTATCACGAAACATACCAGAAGTTTTTAATATACCATCTACTAATGTTGTTTTACCATGATCGACATGAGCAATAATTGCCACATTTCTTTTCTTCATACTTATCACACTCCAAAATACGTTGTAAATTATATCACAATTTAAAGAAAAATACTAGAGTTTTCTAGTATTTTGTTATCTTAAGTAAGGTAATTAAGTATTTATACTTATTACTAGGCGAAATGAGTGACCACTATAAGCCCCTCCCCTATAATTAGTTGTACCAAAATGAAATACACCTGCACTGTAGATTGACGAATTAATTTACCCCAGAATTGACGAATTATTTTACCCTGGAAATTAAAATTAGCCATATCTACTA
>CALVIV010000017.1 GCA_944331935.1 uncultured Bacilli bacterium
TATATATGAATCCAAGGTAAAATAATTCGTCATTTTATTATTTTTCTAGTAGAAAGAAGTTTGTCATTCTACATATATTTTTCTCATTTTTTCTACCTTCTTTCTTATCTTTGTTAACTTAATATTACCATAATTATAAGTTATATAGCAAGTAAATTGATTATTATTTTAATTTATCTAATAAATTATGTAAAATTTCTGTGTCTTCTATCTTAGTGATAGAAAAACATTTCTTACCTAAATCTTTAAAACTTGCTCCTGAATGATACAGAATTTCCTTATCTATAATAATAAATCTATCATGAAAAGAATTATCAATTACTAATGTTACATTATTATATTGTTCTTTATACTTTTCATAATCTTTATTGTTATATTTATTGGTAATTAAAGTTATTTGTTTATTAGTCTTAGATAATATATCTAATATATTCTTATCAATATAATTATCTATTATAATGATACTTTCTTTAGATTTATCAAATATGTTTAACATAAGAGAATAAGCATCATAAATCTGGCCTTCAAAAAATAAATGATTATTTTTCTCTTTAAAATTATCAAAGGTATTTTCTATTAAAGTAAGTCTATTTTCATGATTAATTAACATTTTTCTATGTTCCATTAAATCACTTGAAATATATTTTCTCATTTTTACAAATGCATTAATAATTCTAATATTCATTTCTATTGCAATATCACTGTTTAAAAGTCCAGATAGCATTATAATACCATGTTCTGTTAAGACATAAGGCAAATATCTAATACCACCACGAGTTATTCTATTACTATTATTTTTTGAGGTCACAATTTGTGACCTCAAACTTGCCCACTCCAAATCTGTTAATTGAAAACAAAAATCTTCTGGAAATCGCTCTATATTTCTTTTAATTGTCTGATTAACTATCTTTGTCTCAGTATTATAAATTTTAGCGATGTCACTGACTAACATTACTTGTTTCCCTCTTATTTCATAGATTATATTTTCTATTTCTATATCTTCTTTTTCTACTAAAGCATTAATAATAATTACCTCCTTTTCTGATTTAAAAATACTTGTTTTAACTCTATCATAAGAAGATAATTAATGCAAAGAGACAATTTTTAAAATTCAAGGAAAAACGAGCTTCAATTTAGTAAATTCCTCTAGAGAAAATTAAAAATTGACCCCTGAAATAGGACCAATTTAAAAATTTATACTTTTTTATTTTTTTAATCTAACTTCTGTTGTAACTCTTTTAACTTAGATAAAAACTCATTAGTCTTTCTAATCTCTTCATCAAACTTTTGTAAATTAGTAGTATTTTCAAGTTCTAATGTAGTATTCTTTCTAACTGGTTCTTCTTCAATACCATAGATAGGACTAATAATAGGACTTGGATGATAAGTACTTTTCTTTTCAGTATAAGCTTCATTTATACTTGGTACTTTCTCTTTAGCACTTAAGAAGTCATCAATAGAAAGTTTTGGTTTTTCAGTCTTAGGTTCTTCTTCTACTTCTAATACTTCTACTTGATCTTTTTCTTTTCTATATCTTTCTTCTAACTCTTGAATACTTATAGGTTCATTACCATCGTCTTGATACTGTGTAACTTCATTTTGTTCTGTAATTGTTTTGCCTTTAGCGATTAGTTCATCTAAACTAATAATAGCATTTTCTTCTTGTTCTTCTTCAAACTTAGTAAGTTCAATATTCTCAGTTTTATCTTCATTTTCAAGTTTCTTTAACTCTTCAGTAATTCTTTCAAGTTCTGCTTTTGCTTCACTTTCAGTATAAACTTCATCTTTATATTTAATTACTTCTTCTTCATTCTTAGGACTTTCTACAGGTGTAATAACTTCTGGTTCTAGTACTTCAACTTTCTCTTCATATTTTTCATTTAATATAATACTGTCGTTAATATTAACAGGATTTTCTTTAACACTTACAACTACGGGTTCTACTTCTATAGGACTAGAGGCAACACTTTCAATAACAACATCAGGAGTAGGTTCTTCTATTTCTACTTTTTCTTCCTTTACTAGAGGAACTTCTGCCTTTTCTTCTTTAACCTCTTCTGTTTTAGGTTCTTCTTTAGTAATAGGAGTTACATTAGTTGCTTCTTCTTTTCTAGCTTTAGCAACTTCTTCCACTAACTTATTAAGTTGCATTGTATTATTTTGTAACTTCTTTTTCTCTTCATGCTTCTTCATAAATTCATGAAACCAAAGAATAAAATATACAAATAAAATAAGTCCAATAATTGCTAGAACTATTAAAACCTCCTTAGTTGCTAAAAAATCTATTACATTTTCCATTAATCGACACCTCTTTACTACGATTGATAATTCAAGTGTAGCATAGTCTTAAATATTAAAAAAGTAGTTACATAAAATTTTACAGAAAAAATACATTAATTTTACAGATGAGATTTACATAACTTTACGAACATATTTTTACATATTTTTTAAGTTTTACAGTCATATATTATAATTAGAGGTGGGTCTATGAGAAAAGAGACTTTTATAAAATCAACGATTATTTTAATAATTGGTGGCTTCTTAACTAAGGCTTTAGGGATGATTATAAAGATAGTTATGAGTAGATTAATGGGAAGCGAGGGTATTGGACTTTATATGTTAGTCCTACCTACTTTTTCTCTATTAATTGGTCTATGTCAATTTGGTATTCCTACGGCATTATCAAAGCTTATCGCGGAAGAGTCTAAAAATAATAAAAGGCTTCTTTTTTCTCTACTTCCTATTTCCTTAATAATTAATATTATAATAATTTCTTTTGTTATCGTCATTGCCCCTACTCTTGCTTTTAACTTTTTACATGAAAAAAGGGCTCTACTTCCTATTCTTGCAATATGTGTAGTATTACCTTTAACTAGTACTTCTAGTATTTTAAGAAGTTATTTCTTTGGTAAACAACAGATGCTTCCACACGTTACATCTAATGTCTTAGAAGATATTATAAGACTTATTTTAATTATTATAGGAGTTCCTATCTTTATTAGTAAGGGCTTAGAAGTGGCAGTTACTTTTGTTATTTTAACTAATATTATTAGTGAGTTATCATCTATTTTAGTTTTATTTTTCTTCTTACCTAAGAATTTAACAATTAAAAAGCAGGACCTTGCCTTTAATAAGGGATATGCAAAAGAAGCGATGAATATAAGTATACCATCAACTGCAAGTCGTCTTGTTGGTTCTTTTGGATACTTCTTAGAGCCTATAATATTAACAAATGCTTTAACCTATGTCGGATACAGTTCTAACTTTATTGTAACTGAGTATGGTGTTATCAGTGGCTTTGTTATGCCTCTTTTACTTCTACCATCTTTCTTTACAATGGCAATAAGTCAAGCCTTGCTACCTATTATATCAAAAGCGACTAGTAGTAAGCATTATGATTATGCTAAGAAAAAGTTAAAGCAAGCGATTGGTATTTCTCTTTTAATAGGAGTTCCTGCTTCTACTCTTCTTGCTATTTTCCCAGAGTTCTTCTTAGGTTTAATTTATAATACTCATGAAGGAGTCGCCTATATGAGGATGCTTGCCCCTATTTGTATTTTACAATATATACAGGCACCGCTTTCTGCCTGTTTAGATGCCATGGGCTTAACTAAGTTAGGTCTTAAGGCAACTATTGCAGGAACCCTTATCAGAACAACCTTCCTACTTATTTTCTCTTTATTAAAAATAGGTATGTGGGGTCTTATTTTTTCAACTAGTCTAAATGTAATATTTACAACCTTCTATAACTTATATCAAGTTAAAACAAGTCTAAAAAAATAAATTCACTTCGCAAAATCGAAAAAAAATGCTTTTTGCAAAATGAGATTCTTCTTTAGTGTCTATGTAGAAAGATTTGAATTTCATTTTATTATCTTAACTTTATCATTTTCTAACTTCTTCCCCTCTTTATGATTAGCATAAATAAATCTTGCCATTAAGACTCCATATATAATACTAGTTGCATAGAATTCTTCTTTATTATTAAGAGAAATACCATTTTCTACTATACTTACATTATACAAAGTATTAACTGTATAAGCTCCACTTATTAGTCCTAAGACTGTACTATTAAACTTTATATTCTTTACTATACTTTTAATTTTTTTCATTATATCACCTTTTACTTATGGTATAATATATGCCAAAGAGGTGATGACTTTGCAGAAAGTAAAGATTATAATTGTCGATGATGAGAAAAATATTAGAGAAGTTATTAGAGAATATGCAACTTTAGAAGGTTATGATGTTATAGAAGCAGACTCTGGTGTTAAAGCCTTAGAACTATTAAATAATAATAAGTTTGATTTAATGATTTTAGATATTATGATGCCTATTATGGATGGTTTTACTTTACTTAATAGTATTCCTAAAGAAAAAAAGATACCTACTATTATTCTTTCCGCTAGAGATGATGAAGTTGATAAACTAGAAGGCTTTGATAGAGGAATTGACGACTATTTATGTAAACCTTTCTCTCCAAGAGAATTAATGGCTAGAGTAAAAGCGATATTAAAGAGGACTAAAGGAGATGTTGATAGTTATTCTTATGATAAGTTAGTTGTTAATTTCTTAGAACATACTATTAGAATAGATGATAAAGAAGTTAATGTTACACCTAAAGAGTTTGAGATACTAAAATACTTTATTAATAATAAAAGAATTGCTATTTCAAGAGAACAACTATTAAATAAAATTTGGGGTTATGACTTTTATGGAGATGATAGAACTGTTGATACTCATATAAAGATGCTTAGAAATAATTTAGGTAGATATAGAGACTTAATTATTACTGTTAGAGGTATAGGATATAAATTTGATGATGAAAAATAGTCTTGCTACTAAAATATTTAAGTATTTAGCAATATTTTCTCTATTTATTTTAATATTTCTTTTCTTTTTCCAAGTTATCTTTATAAATACATTCTATGAATGGACTAAGACTAGAACTGTTAAAAATCTAGCTCAAGATATTTTAGTAACTGAAAATGATACCTCTTTATATGAAAAACTTGATAGAGTCTCTTATAGTGAAAATGTTTGTATTGAATTAACTAATAGTAATGGAGATAATCTATACTCTACTTATAGTAGTAATTGTAATTTAAGAAGTAAAGCGATTAAGAGGAACTTTATTAATAGTAATAAAAAGACTAAGACTTATAATCTAGTTAATAATTTTACAAGAGAAAAAAGTATAATGAATGCCACTAGATTAAGTAATAATCTTTATATATTTATCTCTACTTCTCTAATTCCCCTTGACTCTACTATTAATATTATTGAACAGCAGTTAATAATTGTAAGTATTGTTGTATTACTTCTTAGTATTGTCGTTGCCTATTTTATCTCTAAAAGACTATCTAACCCTATTATTAGAATTTCTAAAGCTGCTAAATTAATCTCTAAAGGAAAACTTAAGACTAATTTTGATTCTGGTAGTGATATTAAAGAACTTATAGATTTAACTGATGCTTTAAATGATATGAAAGAAGAGTTATCTAAGACTGAGGAGTTACAAAAAGACTTAATGGCTAATGTCTCTCATGATTTAAAGACTCCTCTTACGATGATTAAAGCTTATGCTGAGTTAATTTTAGATATTAATATTGATGATAAAGAGAAGTGTAAAAGTAATTTAAATATTATTATTGAAGAAGTTAATCGTCTTAATGACTTAGTTAATGATATCCTAGCTTTAACTAAAGTAGAGAATGATTTAGATAAGCTTGATATTAGTAGTTTTGATTTAATTAAACTAATAAAAAGAATAGTTAAACAACATAATATCTATGTCATTAAAGATGGTTATAGTATAAAGTTTATTCATAATAATATAGATAAATTAATGATTAATGCCGATAAAAAGAAGATTGAACAAGTAATATATAATTTACTTAATAATGCTTTAAACTATACAGGTGATGATAAAAAGGTTATTATTAAAGTAGTTGAAGATGAAAAAGATTATACGATTATGGTAATAGATAGTGGTAAAGGTATTGATAAAAAAGAAATAGACCATATCTTTGATAGATATTATCGTAGTAAGAAAAATCATAAACGCTATGTTTATGGTACTGGATTAGGTCTATCTATTGTTAAAAATATACTTTTATTACATAACTATGAATATGGAGTAAAATCTACTAAGAATAAAGGAACAACGTTTTATTTTAAAATAAAGAAAGATGACTAGTCTTTCTTTTTTAGTATTCTAATATATTTATCACCATACTTCTTAGTCTTAATCTCTTCATAATAATCACTAAAGTCTAGCTTTTCTAAACTATCACTTTCTAAGACTACTATCCCCTTTAATAAATTTAACTCACTTATTTTCTTTAAAGCTTTACTTAGATAATCTGTTTTATAAGGGGGGTCTAAAAAAATAATATCAAACTGTTTAGGATAAAGCTTATCTAAGGCTTTTAAATAGTCCATAGTAAGAATAGTTGCATTTATATTAGTCCCTAACATATCTAAATTGCTTTTAATAGTCTTACTAGCCATATACTCTTTATCTACAAATACTACTTCCCTTGCTCCCATACTTAAAGCTTCTATACCAAGATTACCACTTCCCGCGAAAAGGTCTAGACAAATACTATTATCTAGGTAATCATTAATAGTTGCAAATAAAGATTCTTTAACTCTATCCATAGTAGGTCTAGTTCCTTTAAGAGTATAACCTTTTAAAACTCTACCTTTATATTTACCACTAATTATTCTCATCTCTTTCACCTATTTCTTTAAATATCTTATTTAATTTCATTATTAAGAGATTAGTCTCGTTCTCTAATCGTTTATATCTCATAAATTTCTCATTATTATAGATTTCTTTTTTTATGGTTTCATTCCCTGTTTCTTTATATTTATTAATTAGACTAATTAAGTCTTTATCATTATAAATATCATTTAAAGATTTTCTTATATTAAAAGCTAGATTAGAGTTTTTTATATCTAATAATAACTCCTGATAAATTAAATTATAGTCCATACTCTTCCCTCTTTCTTTAATAATATATCACATTTTCCTTTTCTTTTACATAAATAAAATATATAATAAAGTTAATTGGGGGAATAATGAATGAAAAGTTTAAGAGATAGAAATGATAAGATAGCATTTAATAGTGTTAAACATAAGAGAGGTTTTAGTAATGAAGAACTTACTCTACTTGAGGATTTATTAATATTTAATCGTAGATATGAAGAAGTTTTTTTTAATACTAAAATAGATGACGATAAATTAGAACTTATTGATAGTGTTATAGATGATAAATTAAAAAGTATTAGTCCTACTTTAGCATTTAAGTTTCTTAATAGAATATGGACTATATATAATGAAGGCGATGGTACACTTGATGCTAAAATAATAAATGGTATTGACTTTGATTTAGCTGCTAATAGATTAACAATACAACTTCTTGATAGAGCGACTGATGATATAAGTTTCTTAAATAATTATAATACTAGAAGTAGAGGTTTAGGAAATTACTTAGATTATAATTTTTATAATAAAATTTATGGTTCAGGATTAAAAGCTAATAAGATGTTAGCACTTGACCATGTAGAACTTTTTCTTACTTTATTAAATGAATCTAAAAATATAGATAAACATTTAATAGATTATATAACTGATGTATATTTATTTTTATATAAAGATATTTATGATGAAGTCTTAAGATGCAACTTAACTAAAGATAGTGCAATTATTTTAGCACAGAGATTTAATGGCTATGAAAAATATATAATAAATCATAAAACAGATATTAAAGAAAGAAATTTCTCTATTCAATTTGCATCCGAAGCAGTTTCTATGTTAACTTACAAAGATAAAGATTTAACAGAAAATGATTTAGAGTATTTAAAAGCAGGTAAAGTATATTTAGATAGCATTCTTATGTTATTAAAAGATTTTGAAATTGATAAAGTATTAAGTGTTTATCAAGAAAGTGAACAAAATGTAGATACAAGAGAATGTACTAAGTCATTATCTTATGTAAAGAAAAGTATTGCAGAAAGAGATGAGAAAACAAAAAGAAATAGTTAAAACTATCTCATGACTTCTAGAAATGATTTTATTAAGTTTAGACTATTAGAAATATTTTCTATTTTATCGCTTGGTCTTAAGCGATATTTTTCTTTCATTTCTTCTTCTAGTTGTTTTAGAAATATTGGACTTCTATTAAGATATTTATACCAATAAGAATTTTCTCTTAAATATCTATAAAGATTAGGATTACTTTTAATCTTTAATCTTGTTTCTACTTGCATTAGTCCTCATAATATTTATTAATTGGTCGTTCTTCATAATTTGGTATATATTCGTCATTATTTTTAGGAACTATTTCACTAATTAGGCTTACGGCTTTCTGCAACCCATTAACACTTTTTTGAACGGTATCTAAGTCAATATTTCTAAATAAATTTGTTATTTCTTTAAATGAAGTAGAAGGACTCTCTTTTACTTCTTTTTTTGGTGTTAATAATTCATCAAAGACATTACTATCTTCTCCATACATATCATAGGCTTCATATAACTTTTGAAAAGTAGTTTTATTATTAAAGACAGCTTGAGCTAACTCTGGTCTTTTTTTAATAAATGCTTTAAAACTTTCTTTAGACATAAACATCACCTAATAAATAATATGCAAAAAAAGATGACTTATTTCAAAAAGTCATCTATTGTCATTAATCTTTTATCAATATCTTCAAGAGAGACTTGGTCTTTCTTAGGAGTAGTATCTTCTTTCTCAGTAGGTTTTTCTAATGTCTTATAAAGGAAGGCATTAGTAAGTCCTTTTTTATTAATAGTGCTACCTGTAGAATATCTATCAGTAATAGGTAGTTCTGTTGGTTTTATTAATGTAATATCACCATTTTTAAGTCCTATATGGTCTTTATTAGTAGGCATTAAGGCCTTAATAACATGATATGGATTAGTCTTAACATCTCTTATAGTCATTAAGCCACGTCTTGCCCTACTACTCTTTTCAAAGTCTTTTAACTTAACTCTTTTACCTGTACCTTTATCAGTAAGGATTGCAAGATAGTCACTTGTATTCTCATCAAAGTTAATAGTACTAACAACTGTATCATCTTTTAAGTTAATCGCTTTAACACCACTAGCTTTTATACCGACAATAGGTATTTCTTCTTTAGAAAACCATAGGCCATAACCAAGAGATGTAGCGATAAAGATATCAGGATTAGTATCAAGCATTACATCAATAACAGTATCACCATCTTTTAGTTTAATACAACTACTAGGCTTAGTTATTCTAGTTATCTTAAAGTCAGAAAGACTTGTTCTTTTAATCATACCATTTGCAGTAGAGATTATGACATTAACATCTTTCTTAAAGTCTTTAACAAGTAAACTAGATATGACCTCTTCTCCTTCTCCTAGAGGTACTAGATTACTAACGTGTTTACCAAGTTCTTTCCATTTTAAATCATAGATAGTATGAACTGGTATAAATAAGAAGTTACCTTGATTAGTAAAGACTAGTAAAGTATCTAAAGTAGATGCTTCATACATACCTATTAAATAATCATTTTCTTTTAAAGTAGTCTCTTCATCTTTACTTGCACTATAACTTTTTAGACTAGTTCTTTTAATGTAGCCATCTTTACTTAATGTAACAATAACATCTTCTTTAGGTATCATTACAGTCGTATCTATTTTTATCTCTGTTATCTCATCTTTTATTTCTGTAAGACGAGGTAGTGCATATTCATTTCTTACTTTACGTAATTCATCTTTCATAACTTTTTTTAACACTTCTTCATTACCTAAAATTGCCGTTAACCCTTCTATTATTTTTCTTAAAGTAGCCATTCTCTCTTCAAGTTCTACGACATCAGTATTAGTTAGGCGATATAGTTGTAATGTTACTATCGCTTCTGCTTGGGCCATAGAAAAGTCAAACTCTTTAACTAAATTCTCTTTAGCATTGGCTTTATTCTTACTTGCTCTAATAACACGAATTACTTCATCAAGTATTGATAGACATTTAATAAGTCCTTCAACGATATGTAATTCACTCTTAGCATGGTCTAAATCAAACTGACTACGACGAGTAATAACTTCTTTTTGATGGTCAATAAAGGCATCTAAAGCTCCTTTTAAACCAAGTAAACGAGGGCGTTTTTTAACAATAGCGATCATATTAAAGTTATAACTGATTTGCAAATCAGTATTTTTTAATAAATAATTAACTATTAATTCTTTATTGGCATTCTTCTTTAAATCAACAACAATTCTAACATCTTCGGCAGACTCATCTCTAACTTCAACAATACCATCTATTTTTTTATCAAGACGAATATCATCTATCTTCTTAACAAGAAGTGCTTTATTAACTTCAAAAGGTATCTCTGTAATTACTAAAGAGTTTCCTTCAAAAGCATATTTACTTCTAATAATAACTCTCCCCTTACCTGTTTCATAGGCATCTCTTATTCCTTTAATACCTTCAACAATACCACCAGTTGGAAAGTCTGGTCCTTTAACATATTTCATTAAAGTATCTAAACCACAATTAGGGTTATCAATTCTATGTATTGTGGCATCTATTACTTCTCCTAAGTTATGAGGAGGAATATTAGTAGCATATCCTGCAGAAATACCCATCGCACCGTATACTAATAAAGCAGGAAATCTTGCAGGTAAGACTGTAGGTTCAAGTGTTGTATCATCAAAGTTAGGAGCCATTTCTACAGTATCTTTATTAATGTCACGTAACATTTCATTAGATATTTTAGATAGACGTGCTTCTGTATAACGGTAAGCGGCAGGACTATCACCATCGATAGAACCATTATTACCATGCATATCAATATAAGGAAGTCTAGTCTTCCAAGACTGACTCATACGAACCATGGCATCATAAATAGATGTATCACCATGAGGATGGTAATTACCAATAACATCTCCTACCGTCTTTGCACTTTTACGATATCCTTTATCATAAGTATTTTTCTCTTTATACATAGAATAAAGTATTCTTCTTTGTACAGGTTTTAATCCATCTCTTGCATCAGGGATAGCACGTTCTTGAATGATGTATTTAGAATAACTTCCAAAACGCTCGCCCATTATATCTTCAAGAGTATAATCCCAAATACGTTCTAATACTTCTTTAGTTTCTGTTTTCTTAGCCATTTTTTATCAACTACTTTCTCATTTCTAATCGTTTAATTCTTTCTTTAGTCTTCTCATAACTACCATCTTGATATCTTTCAAAAAAACATCGATATATTCTTTGCTCTTGTTCATCAACTTGGCTATATTTTTCTTCAAATATTTTTTCTATAACCTTATCAATACGTTCTGACTTTTGAGTTTGTAAACTGTCACCATCAAATTTTTCTCTAACTAAATAACCTATATCATAGTTTTCATTAACAATTGATTTTGTTAAAGAAATAGCAAAAAAATCAAATTCTCCCTTTTGTATAGTATTTAGTATGTCATCGATTGTTAAACCATCAACATCTTCGAAAGGAACTAATGAAGAAACTTCATTAATTTTTGCTATTCTTTTCCCATAAGGAACAGAACTATAACCAATACAAAATTTTACTGATGGTATATCAAAAGTATTTTCCCTCATAAACCAAACCTCCTAAATCTTATAGTCATCTTCCAAAGTAAACTCAACATTTTCATCTATCCACTCTTTACGAGGGGCAACCTCATCTCCCATAAGAACAGAGACACGTTTTTCTGCTAGTTGAGCATCTTCTATTTTAACTCTAATTAAAGTTCTTGAACCAGGCTTCATAGTAGTTTCACATAACTGATCTGCATTCATTTCACCAAGACCTTTATATCTTTGAATTTCACATTTCTTACCTTTAGACTTTTCTTTCATCTCTTCTACAGTATAAGCATATTCTATATTTTTACCACTTTGGATTTTAAATAGCGGTGGAAGTGCGACATAAAGTCTTCCATCTTCTATTAATGGTCTCATATAACGATAGAAGAATGTTAATAATAGACACTGAATATGACCACCATCTTCATCAGCATCGCTCATGATGATTACTTTATTATATTCACAATCATTTATATCAAAGTTAGCTCCATAACCTGCTCCTATTGTATAAATCATAGTATTAATCTCTTCATTCTTTAAGATATCTTCTACTTTAGCTTTTTCTGTATTTAAAACTTTACCACGTAAAGGAAGTATCGCTTGATATTTTCTATCTCTTCCTTGTTTTGCAGAACCACCTGCAGAGTCTCCCTCTACTAAGAATAGTTCTTTTTTAGTCTTATCTTTAGACTGAGCTGGAGTTAGTTTACCAGATAAGGCTCTTTCTTTTGGATTTTTACTCTTACCTTTTCTTGCTTCCTCTCTTGCCTTACGAGCTGCTTCTCTTGCTACTTTACTCTTTAATGATTTAGTAATTATCTCAGTTGCAATAGCTTTATTCTCCTCTAAATAAAACTGTAATTTTTCAGTAACAATAGAATCTACTATTGTCCTAGCTTGAGGTGTTCCAAGTTTTCCTTTAGTTTGTCCTTCAAATTGTAACAAGTCTTCTGGTATTTTTAAAGAGATAACTGCTGTTAATCCTTCTCTAACATCACTACCTTCAAGGGCTTTTTCTTTACCTTTAATAAAGCCATTATTTTTTGCATAGTCATTAAAAACACGAGTTAGGGCAGTTTTAAAACCAACTTCATGGGTACCACCATCACTAGTCTTAACATTATTAACGAATGATACAATATTTTCCTGATATGTATCAGTATATTGCATAGCGATTTCTACATCTATTTTATTTTTAACACCTTCAAAGTCTAAAACATTATGTAAAGTAGTTTTATCTTCATTAAGATATTCAACAAAAGCGACAAGTCCTGTTTCATAACAAAACTTAGCATGTCTATCATCTTCTTCATCATGTACTTCTATTGTTAGTCCTTTAAGAAGAAAAGCAGACTCTTGCATTCTTTCACATATAGTTGTATATGAAAAGTTTGTTGTTGAAAATATCTCAAGATCTGGTAAGAATCTAACAGTTGTACCTGTTTTATTAGTAGTACCAATCTTCTTTAATGGCTTATCTACTTTTCCCCCATCTTTAAAACGAATGAAGTATTCTCCCTTATCTCTTTTTATAGTTACTTCCATCCATTTAGATAAAGCATTTACAACACTTGCCCCAACACCGTGAAGTCCACCTGATACTTTGTATCCTGCCTCTTCAAATTTACCTCCAGCATGAAGTACGGTATAAATAACTTCAGGAGTAGGTTTACCTGATGCATGCATTCCAACAGGAACACCTCTACCTTCATCACTTACACTGACACTTTTATCAGAATGAATTGTTATAACAATATGTTTTCCATATCCATTTATCGCTTCATCTATAGCATTATCCACAATTTCCCATACTAAATGATGTAGACCTCTTTTATCAGTAGAACCAATATACATACCAGGTCTTTTTCTAACTGCTTCTAATCCTTCTAATATTTTTATTGAACTATCATCATATTTTACTGCCATTATTTCACATCCTTCAAGACTTCAAAAAAAAGATACAAAAGCTTATCTCTTTTGCCCTTATCTATTCTTTTCAACGTTTATTTTATCAAAAAAAAGAAGCAAATTCAAGGAATTTACACTTTTTGTGTCAAATTTAATGTTAAATTTTAATACAATAACTTATGTATATAAAGCAAATTTATTATTTATACTTATTTTATTAATGCTACTAAGCGAAAGGAATAACTCAAAGCTTTTCCACCATAATAATTTGCATTACTAAAATAAATAATTCCATTTTTACTGTCACTCATAACACCGTCATGCATCATCCATACTTCTATCATTACACTCACCTACTTTATTGCTGCTACTAGGCGGAAGGAACCGCCAGTAGCAGGTCTACCACCAAACGAACTCGATGTTGTAAAATTAAATATACCTGTGTCAGTTAAACTAGTAGCATAACCTCCGCCACGAATAAGCCATGGATATGCTTCATTTACCATTATTCGGTAACTACTATACCATCCTGCAGTTTCATTTAATCCGTGTGATAAACACACACTTCCATTACAGGCAGTTAATATATTATCACTTGTATATTTATCGTAGTATTTTGAATCTGACATTGATGTAAATCCACTGTTCCCTACTACATCATTATAATTTCCCATTACATATTCATAGACTCCACCTGACATATCATATATCCCATAAATATTTCCAGTTGTTGAAGCTCCTGTCCCATTTATCTCTACATTATATTGATATTGGCATCCAAGATCACCATTAGAATTTGATAGCGAACCATAACTACATCCAGTTATATATTTATCTGATTTATTTTGATATATTTCTTTATTGGCACCTGTAAAATTAGTATTACCTAACTTTCCATATTTACTTTGTGAAAGATAAGCAACTACTGCCCATTCACTATTCTTCATCATATGAGTATCTGTTGTACTCTCTATTCCATACCTATTTCCATTATTATTCATTTTTAAACTTACATTAAAAGCATTAGAAACATTTATATATCGCCAACTGGTTACATTTGGTTTTATCATTGGATCTAATTCTGTTGTATTACTTCCTCCATAACTTGCTGAAGGATTACTACTTGAGGTCTCAAACTTTCCTACCCAGATTCCTCTTAATTCTTCATCACCAAACGTAAAAGCATCTGGGGTATACCAATTATTATCTTTTAATCCTTCACTTACTATGTATTTAGCTGTTCCTCTATCTTTTGTATTTTCACTAATAAACTTTACATCTATTTCTCCTGGTAATGCTTGGGTTGGTGTTGTACTTAAAAATGTCCCTTGTTTTCCATAATAATTAGTTCCATCTTCACTTCCTATTGAATATGAATATCTTGGTATCCATACCCACATTGTTTCTATATCATCCATATTCACTACTGTTCCTACACTTGCATTCTTATATGTATCTCTTATTGATTCTGATACCGTTACAGCATTTGCCCACATCAAATCATCATAGTTATACCAACTATTATTTAAGTTTGTTCTATCTGCTTTTACCCAATTACTTCCGTCATATGTTACTGGTATCATTCCATCATCTAACATTGGGGCACTTGGATTATTCTGTTCTCTATCATAACTTGTTACTACAATCTTACTTTGATATATTGTTCCTTGAACTTCATTCCCGGCTTTCTCATCTAACCACATATATAAAGTATAGGTTACTTTATCACTTGGCTCTAATATATCTTCTCCTCTTATTTCAAATGTCCCTACTCCATAATTATTTACTTTTATTATTCCACTATCATAACCATTAGATCCAGTTAATCTCATCTTTATATAATTATTACTTAATGTATTATTACTATCTTCTTCTAAGGATACATGGTAATAAGCATCTATATTACCTGTATTTGTTACTGTAAAAGTATAAGGAGTAGTTTTTAGGCCTTCTTTATCAGACATAGGTGCTGTGTTTTCTAAATTTATATTATCTCCTTCAATAAAGTCTACTTTTAATATTCCTGCTTTTAAAGTTATCTCTTTATCTCCTTCTAAAGAAATTGTTAGTAAAGCATAACTTGCACCTACTAAAGCCAATACACTTATTAATATTACTACTACTGATATTATTATATATTTTTTCTTACTCATAATTTACTCCCTTCATTGCATATAAAAAAGAATAGAATTATCCTACTCTATTCTTTTAAAATCACTATGAAAGAAAGTAATTATACTACTTATACTATTACTAAACTGCCCCCTCCCAGGTACCAAATTGTAAACATAGTTTTCTCATACTTTTTACCTTCTTTCTATTGTTCATTTCTTTTACATGAATATCCACTATTTTCTAACTCATTTTGTATAACAGTCATACTTTCGTTAAGTTCATATTCTGGATAAAATCCTTCAAACTCGGTAATATTATTAGTAATAAAATCCATATCAAGTTTTTCATAATCTATATTTTGTGTAGTAACTTGTACTGCAGCACTTACACTACAATCTGCTGTCATACCTATATTATTTTCCTGTAGTACTGTTTGAAGAAATTCACATGAATTTTCTCTTTCTGTTAATATACTATTATCCGTTGCAGTATCTGCTAATCTATTAGTTGTAGTCATTCTACTACTCTTTAACCTATTTTTCTCATATTTAAAGTTTACATCATATGTATAGTCTAAATTATCCGTAGAATTTCTAAAAGTACAAGTCATACTACCACTTTTTAATTCATTTGTGCCATTTTTTTCATTCATATAATTAGTTACATATTCCGTAATATCAGGTAGAAAATAAACAAATGCAAATAAAAATATTAATAGTAATACTAGAAATACAGGATGTCCCTTTTTCTTTTTACCAGTAGTATTTTCCTCTATTTTAGCAGCAGTTGGAACTGTATTATCTTGAGTATTATTTTGATCCACAGTTTTTTGAGCTACTTCATTAGTATTGACAGCTTCTACTACTTTAGGTTCATTATTCACTGGAGTAGAATTTACAGTGTTCTCAGTTCCAGGTGTTATTACTTTTGGTTGTTCTTCATTAGTTTTATTATTATCATTTTTATTATCCATAGACTACACCCTTTCATTTATTCTTTATCTAATCTAAATAAATTATAACATTTTACTTTAAAAACGTAAACTATTTATTTGTTTTTGATAATCATCACTACTTGTTATATAATTACCACTTACTATAATATCAGTTAAATTATGGATTTTTTTGGCAACTATATCATTAACTCCCCCATCAACACTTACTCTAAATTTAAAGTCTTTATATTCTTTTTTTAGGACTTTTAATTCTTTTAATTTGTCTATTGTTTTATCAATAAACTTTTGTCCACCTTTACCTGGTATAACTCCCATTACTAATATCAAATCTATATATGGTAAATAAGGTATTAATTTTTCTACTTTATCATCTGGATTAAGAGCAAGTCCTGCTTTAATACCATAACTTTTAATTAGTTTTAGATTACTTAAGGTATCTTCTAGAGTATCTAAATGTATAGTGATATACTCTGTATTTAGACTAGCATAGTCACTAATATAAATACTAGGAGATGCAACCATTAAATGAACATCTAATCTTTTATCAGTAAATTTATAGATATGTCTCATCTCTTTAAATGGTAATGATTTATTCTCTACATACTTACCATCCATAACATCTACATGAATAAAGTCTACATCTGTATCGTTTAACTTTGTTAAAGTATCTGGTATATCTTTACTTGTTAAAAAAGATGCACTAATCATTTAATCGCCTCCTCATAGAACTTTAAATAACTATCATATCTACTTTTAAGAATTTCTCCATCTTCCACTGCTTTTTTTATCATACATTCTTTTTCTTTAGTATGAGAACAATCTCTAAAAGGACAGGAGTAATTAGAGAACTCTCTAAAAGCATATTTAATATCTTCTTTTTTATAAATAGAAAGGTCTAAAGCTGAAAAGCCTGGGGTATCAAGGACTTTACCATCTAAAAAGTCATATAATTCTACATTTCTTGTTGTATGTCTTCCTCTACCAAGAGCAAGAGAGACTTCTCCTGTCTTTAAATTCCAATTAGGATTTAACTTGTTTAAAAGAGTACTCTTCCCTGCCCCTGTTTGTCCTATAAAGACAACTGTCTTATCTTTAATTAATTCTTTTATTTTATCAAGTTCTAAATTAGTAAGAACAGTATAGCCTATATTAGTATAATATACCATTATCTCTTTTATTTTATCATAAGTTTCCCTACTAACTAAATCAGTCTTAGTTAAGCAGATAACAATATCTACTTTATTAAGTTCCATATGAGCGATAAATTTATCTAATAAGACTAAAGAAAAATCTGGATTAACAAGACTTGTTATAATGAAAGCTCTATCAATATTACTAACCATAGGTCTATTAAAGGTATTTTTCCTAGGTAATATTTCTTCTATTACTAAACTTTTCTCATTAAATCTAACATAATCCCCAACTTTAGGTATTAGTTTATCTTTTCTAAATTTACCTCTAGGTATTGTATTATAAGTTTTATTATTACTAGATACTATATGTCTATTACTACTTATTTTAATAATTTGTCCTTGCATTTTTTCTCCTAATCATTACTTTGAGAACTTGGATTTGATGAAGAATTGGAATTATTGTTATTGTTATTATTGCCATTATTTCCTTCTTGTTCTGTTGTAGTAGTATCATCATCCTTAGACTCTACTAATCTACCAATTGTAATAGTTACACTATCATTATTTCTAACTGTAGAACCATTAGGACGTGATTGAGTAATAATCTTACCATCCATATTTTTATCTGTTACATCTTGATATTCTGTTGTTACAGTTACACAGGCATTATTTGCCCAACTTGTTACTGCATCTGCTGTTTGTAAATACCAATCTGGGAAAGTAATGTCTTTTAGAACTGTTAATGTTATATCATCTCCTGATTTAACTTCACTACCTTCATCAAGTGATTGAGAAATAACAAGGTTTTGTCCTATTACAGAACAAGTTGTAGAATCAGGCTCTATTTCTTGGATTTTAACTTCTAGTCCCATATCTTCTAGAGTCTTTCTTACTTCATTAACATCCATATTAACATAGTTTTCAAGTTCATATGTCTTAACACCTGTTGATTTATAAAGAGTTACTCTTGTACCCTCTTTAACAGTACTACCACTTTTTGGGTCAGTTCTAATAATTCTATTTTTTTTAACATCTTCACTACTTACTTCTTCTATTTTACTATTAACAGTAAGTCCGGCATCTTCAAGGGTATCTTCCGCTTTACTAACTGTCATACCACTAACATCTGGTACTTTGACATCTTTTTCGGCTGTTAAGGCAGGGATAATAAAGAACACTGATATTAATGCTACCACGATAACACCAGCGATGATTGATAAAGCGATGATTAATTTATTAGATTTTTTTACCTTTTCATCAGTAATAGGTGTAGCGATACCTTCATTTTCATCACTAATTGGTTTCATTATTTTTGTCGTCTCATCCACTTCATTTTCAGGATATGGATAAACATAAGGTGGTTCATTTATTCTATCATCATTTAAAGCGGTTAATAAGTCATTATGCATACTCTTAGCATCATCATATCTATTTTTAGGGTTCTTAGCAGTGGCTTTCAAAATAATATTTTCGATACTTTGGGGAATATCATTATTTAATTTATGAACATCAGGTAGTGGTTCTTTCATTTGTTTTAGGGCAATTTCAACAGCACTATCTCCTTTGAAAGGTAATTCTCCTGTTAATAATTCATAGAAAATAATTCCCATCGAATAAATATCACTTTTAATAGTTGCCCCTTTACCAGCTGCTTGTTCAGGTGGTAAATAGTGAACTGAACCCATTACTGAATTAGTTTGTGTTAATTGGGTAGAATTAAGAGCCATAGCAATACCAAAGTCTGTTATTTTAATTTGTCCATCATCTTGTATCATTATATTTTGTGGTTTTAAATCTCTATGAACTATATATGAGTCATGAGCATGAGCCATACCATCTGTTAATTGTAACATGATATCTATCGCTTCTGATAATGTTAGACTACCACGTTTTTTAAGTAATTGTTTTAAAGTCTTTCCTTCCACGTACTCCATAACGATATAATAAAGTCCATTATCTTCTCCTACATCATACATGGCAACGATATTAGGATGAGAAAGACTAGAAGCTGATAAAGCTTCACGTTGAAAACGTCTTACAAACTTTTCATCATTTGCAAGGTCACCCCTTAATACTTTTATCGCTACATTTCTATCAAGTATAGTATCATATGCAAGATAGACATTAGCCATACCACCTTCGCCTATTGATTTAATTATCTCATAACGACCATTAATTTTTTGCCCCTTTGTAACCATTATTCTTCACCTTCTCCTAAAATTAAGTATGCTACTGATATATTATCAGTACCCCCTCGATTATTTGCTTTCCTAATTAATTTTATAACTTTATCTTCAATATCTCCTTCTCCAGTTAAGACTTTTTCAATAGATTCTTCATCTAACATATTAGTAAGTCCATCACTAGATAAAAGAATAGCATCTATTTCCATATCACAATCAAAGATATCTATATCTATTGGGTCATTTGCCCCAAGTGCTTTCATCAAAACATTTTTCTTAGGATGGTCCTTAGCTTCTTCTTCTGTTAATTCCCCAGCTGAGACTAATAAGTTTACTAATGTATGGTCATATGTTACTTTATGAAGTTTATTATCTTTAATAACAAAGCCAGAAGAATCACCAATATTACCAAATAATATATAGTCTTTAGTAATGATAGCGGTAACAAGGGTTGTTCCCATGCCTTTACTTTCAGGATGAGTCTTCTCATGTCTAAAAATACTATCATTAATTTCATTAACACTATCTCTTAAAAAGTTAACAGCATCCATCTTACTCATATTGTGAAAGTTTTCATTAAAGTCTTTAGCAAGATGAGTTATAGCGATAGAGGATGCGACTTCTCCTGCAGAATGTCCCCCCATACCATCAGCGATTGCCATAAGTGTATCATTATCACTATTGTGTACTATTAGAACACTATCTTCATTATGGTCTCTAACCTTTCCTGCATCAGTTAAATAAAACGATTTCATATTTCCTCCTTCTTACTTCTAAGCTGTCCACAAGCAGCACTAATAGTACCACCGAATTCTCGCCTAATTGTAACTGTAATATTGTTTTTCTTTAGTATATCATAAAACTTGGCAATTGTTAAAGGGTTACTTCGTTTATACTGTAAAGCTTCTGTTTCATTATATGGTATTAAATTAACATAGCAGTTTATTCCTTTAAGTAAATGAACAAGTTCTAAAGCATTATCAACACTATCGTTAATTCCAGCTAGCATTATATATTCAAAGGTTACTCTTCTATTAGTTTTCTCTAAGTATATTTTAATGGCATTTATCAAATCTTTTAAAGGATAAGCTTTAGCGATAGGCATTATTTCACCTCTTAGTTTATCATTAGGAGCATGTAGACTAATCGCAAGATTTACTTGATAAGGAAACTCACTAAATTCTAGTATTTTAGGAATAAGTCCACAACTTGATACAGTTATATGTCTTGCTCCTATATTAAGTCCTTTAGGATGATTTATAATTCTTATAAAGTTACAAATATTATCATAATTATCAAAAGGCTCTCCTATTCCCATAATAACAACATGACTAATTCTAAGATTAGACTCATTTTCTACTTTAAGTATTTGTTCTACCATTTCTCCTGTAGTTAAATTACGGACTTTCTTACGTCTACCTGACTCACAAAACTTACAGCCCATATTACATCCTACTTGACTAGAAATACAAAGACTATTGCCATAATCATGGTTCATAAGTACGGCTTCAATATGTTCACCATCTCTAAGTTTAAATAAATACTTTCTAACGTCTTTAGCTTTTTCTACGGTAACTATCTCTATATTAGAAATAGTAAAGTCTTTACTTAGTTTTTCTCTTGTCTCTTTCTTTATATTAGTCGCTTCACTAAAAGAAGTAATTCTCTTATTATAAAGCCAAGAGAAAAGTTCTGTAGCATAATATTTTTTTTCACCTATTTTTAGAAAGTATTCTGTTAATTCATCTATAGTTAAATCATATATACTCATAACTCACCTCTACAACTACATATATTATAGAACAAATAAAACAAAATAAATTTTGTTTCTCCCTTGTCGTTATCTCCAAGGATTCCTACTTCATAGATAGAGTAACCTCTATTCTCCATAGGCTTAAATTCCGATAGTCGCTACCGTACTAATTTGATTTTACTATTAAACTATTATTTTGTCTATCTAAAACTTTTATCTAAACTAAACTCTCTAAATTATAGTGTAACTTTAATCCTTCAAACAATATATTTAAACTTGCATTTATATCTCTATCATTATAGAATCCACATTCTGGGCAATCATACTCTCTTATACTTAAATCTTTTAATTTACTATTCTTATAGCCACAATTACTACATATTTGACTACTTGGATAATAGGTATCTATCTTATAATAGAACTTACCTTTTAATTTACTCTTCCATTCTATTAAAGACCGTAATGTACTAACAGCAGCATCTGATAGACTTTTATTAAATGCTTTTTTCTTATCTTTAAACATATCTTTTACTAACAAACTCTCTGTTACTATAATATCATGTTCATTAACTATCTCATTAGCAATGTCATTTAAATAATGTTTTCTATAATTTTTAATCTTAGCATATACTCTTGCTATCTTTTCCTTCGTCTTTAAATAATTCTTACTTCCTTTTTCTCTTCTTGATAACTCTTTTTGTAATCTTTTTATTCTCTTTTCAAACTTCATTAATACTTTCTCATTACTATATTTAATTCCATCACTTGTTATAACTAAATCTTTTATACCTAAGTCTATTCCTACTATACTAGTAGGTGTTATCACTTTTTCTACTAACAAATCTTCTACTACAATTACACTTATATAGTATTTACCTGTAGATTCTCTTGTTATAGTTGCATTTAATATCTTTCCTTCTATTTTATCTTTATTTCTAAATCCTCTTATTTTAACTTTACCTAGTTTAGGTAATTTTATAAACCTAGATAGTAAATCTACTTCTATAGTACTATATTCTTTTTCTTTATAAGTACTTTTTATACAACTAGTTCTATAAGACTGTTTACTAAATCTATTTTTAAATTTAGGATAGCCTTTTATTTTAGCATAATAATCATTAAATGCTTTACTTAAATCATCTACAGCAGAACGTAATACAGTTGAATCTACTTCTTTTAAAAATTCATTTTCTTCTTTTAATTTAGGTAAATCTTTATGTAAATCAAATCTATTTATACTATTATTATCTTTTAAATAATTAAGATAATGATTATATACAAATCTTTTACATCCTAAAGTTTTGTTTATTAATCTCTTTTGGTCATCTGTTGGATATAATCTAAACTTATATGCTTTATATATCTCCATAATCCATTTCCCCCTGCTTAATATTTGTAACTTAAGTGTACATTATAGAAGATATGTTTGTCAATACATTTATTCGGTTTTATTCGTTAAAAAACACAATTTCCTTATATACAAAAAACTGATAAAATGTATCTATCAGTTTTGTAATATTTAGTCAGTTAAGTTTTCTAACTCTTCTAATATTCTCTCATAACTAGCTTCACTAGGCATTCTTAAATCTCCTCGAGGAGATAAACTAATAGTACCTACTTTAACACCATCAGGAACAGCATTTCTTTTAAATTGTTGGGTATAAAAAAGCCTAACAAAGACTTTTAACCATTTTTTAATCTCATCACTTTCAAAACTATCTTTAAAAGTTATTTTAGCAAGGAAATATATCTTCTTAAAAGATGCTCCATATCTTAACAGATGATATAAGAAGAAATCATGTAAGACATAAGGACCAATACTAGACTCTGTCTTCTGTAAGATATTACCCGCTTCATCAGAAGGTAATAACTCTGGAGATATAGGAGTATCTAAAATATCTGTTAATATCTTCTTTCTCTCATCACTACTATTCTCTTTAACATAACCTACTAAATGTCTTACTAAAGTCTTAGGAATAGATGAATTAACTGAATACATACTCATATGGTCTCCATTATAAGTACACCATCCAAGGGCAAGTTCTGATAAATCACCTGTTCCAATAACAATTCCACCAACCATATTAGCAATATCCATAAGTATTTGTGTCCTTTCTCTTGCCTGGATATTCTCATAAGTAACACTTCTATCATCCTCATCTAGCCCAATATCCCTCATATGAAGTAAACTTGCCTCTTTAATACTAACTTCTTTTAAAGTCGCCCCATATTCTTTAACCAAATTAATAGCATTTAAATAAGTCCTATCAGTAGTACCAAAACCTGGCATCGTAACTCCTATAATATTTTTATTATCAAGTCCAAGTTTACGAAAAGCCCTAACTATAACTAAGAAAGCAAGAGTAGAATCAAGTCCTCCAGACATACCTATAACACATTTAGTATTATTTAAGTGAATTATACGTCTTGCAAGGGCACTACTTTGTATTTCTAATATCTCTTCAAACCTTTTCTCTTTATCAGTTGTAGGTATAAAAGGATACATCTTATAAGTTCTATCAAGATTCTTTATCCTATCACTAACATTAACTTCTATCACTTTATAATCGCCATCATAAAGGCTACCTGCAAAACTACTATTACGACATCTTTCATTAATTAATCTTTTAACATCAATATCAGCATATATTAAATTACTCTCTATTTCAAAACGTTTATTAGACTTTAATAATTTACCATTCTCATAGATTAAAGAATCCCCTCCAAATACTAAATCAGAAGTAGATTCCATAATACCACTACTTGCATAAATATAACCTGATATTGTTTTAGCAGACTCTATAGAAACCAAATTTCTTCTATAACTATCTTTACCAACTATTTCATTACTACTAGATAGATTAAAGATAATAGAAGCCCCATTTAAAGCATGATTATTACTAGGAGGATTAACACTCCACAAATCTTCACATATTTCAATTGCAAAAGATACTTCCTTATATTTTTTATCTTTAAATATTAACTTAGTAGAAATAGGTACTAATCTATCTAATAGATTAACTTCACTATTCTTTAAATCAACACTAGAAGTAAACCATCTCTTCTCATAAAACTCACTATAATTAGGTATATAAGTCTTAGGAACAATCCCCAAAATATTACCTTTTTCTATAACAACTGCACAATTTAACAACTGATTATTACATCTTATAGGCATCCCTATTATAGAAATAATATCTAAGTCTTTAGTATCTTTCAAAATAATACTTAAAGCTTTCTCGGAATTTTCAATCAATTCATCTTGTAAAAACAAATCACCACAAGTATAACCAGTAAGAGCAAGTTCAGGAGTAGTAACAATAGAAATATTATTCTTATAAGCTTCCCTAATCATCCTAACCATCTCTTTAGCATTATCCACAGGACTTGCAAGTACTAACTTATTAACAATTGCCCCTACTCTAACAAACCCATATTCTTTCATTTTAAATCTCCCTTTCTTTTTTATTATTTCGCCTTTTTTAAACTATATACATAAGTCCTTGCTAAATTAAAAGTATATTTAGTTTGAATATCTGTAATATATCCTCGTTCCATTAATTCTACAACTTCATCAACACTACATTCAAAATATCTAATCGCTTCATTATCATCTAAATTTTGTTCTTGTACTTTTTCACAGTCTAATGCCAAATAACTATAATTATAGGCACATACACCACAAGATTGGTCTTGATAAAATTTATCTAGATAAATCATTTCTTTGGGAACATATCCTGTCTCTTCTACAACTTCTCTTTCTGCACCATATTCAGGACCCTCTCCCTCTTCAATATAACCTGCAGGAAATTCCACACAAACAGATTCTTTGGTACTACTTCTAGATTGTACTACTAAAACTGTTTTATTATCTCTAGTTACTGGCATAACAATTGCAGCACTTTTATCTTTACCACCTTTAACAAGCTTCTCTCTTGGAACAACCATCCCATTAGCAAGTTCAACCATATATTTTTCTACATTTAGAAAACCATTCCGCTTAATAGGCTTATTATTATCATCATAAATATATTCACTATCTACTAAAGTCCTTTTTATTGTCTTTAATTCCTTTATATAATCATTTAACTCTTCTAATTTCTCTTTATGCATTATCTACTCCTACTTTTTAACTAATTTCTTTTCTTCTTCAATCATTTTATTTTTTAAATTCCATAAGTCATAACTTAAATCCACATGTACAGGATGAGGATTAACAAATCTTTTATTCTCATCACTCAAAGTTGATTTTTCTTTACTACAATAATCTCTAATATTCATAACACTATCACTTTTATAGACACATTCACCATTTATAAATATAGGCTCTAACAACTCTCTAACAATATAAGTGCCTTTCTCTAACTCTTTTCTCTTCCAAGTATCTACAGGATCAAACATTATAGTTGTCTCATCTTCATTATATTTTTCATATGTATTGCCAATAATATCCCCTCTAATCTTACCAGTTTCTTTATCATAGAATCTAAATACTTGTTTATCTCCTGGATTAGTAATTTTTACTCTATCTTCACTAAGTTTAATCTTAGGAATAACTTCTCCACCTTTTTTAATGGCTGCAAGTTTATAAACTCCTCCAAAACTAGACCAATTTTTAGAAGTAATCAAACTAGTACCTACTCCCCAAAGATTTATTTTAGCATCTTGTTCCTTTAAAGATTCTATTAGATATTCATCTAAGTCATTAGATGCACAGATTGTGGCATCAGGAAATCCTGCTTCATCTAACATAATTCGTGCCTTTTTAGATAGATATGCTAAATCTCCACTATCAAGTCTTATTCCATATTTTTTAGGCATCCTACCTTCATCTTTTAATTCTTTAAATACTCTTATGGCATTAGGAACACCTGAGTTTAAAGTATCATAAGTATCTACTAACAAAGTTGCATTATTAGGAAATAGTTCTGCATATTTCTTAAAAGCCGCATATTCATTATCAAAACTCATAATCCAGCTGTGAGCATGAGTACCTGCAACTGGTATATCAAATTTTTGTCCTGCTAGTACATTACTAGTAGATGAACATCCTCCAATAACAGCAGCCCTTGCTCCATATATACCAGCATCAGGACCTTGTGCTCTCCTAAGGCCAAACTCCATAACAGCATCCCCTTTAGCCGCATCACATACACGAGAAGCCTTAGTAGCAATTAAACTCTCATGATTAATAATATTTAAAATAGCAGTTTCTACAAGTTGAGCTTCTATTATAGGAGCTTCTACTTTCAACAAAGGTTCCATTGGAAAGACCACAGTTCCTTCTTTAATTGCATAAATATTACCTGTAAATTTAAAGTTTTCTAAATATTTTAAAAACTTATCATCAAAAAGTTCTAATTCCCTCAAATACTCTATATCTTCCCTATCAAAGTGTAAATTTTTAATATAATCTATTACTTGTTCAAGCCCTGCTACAATCGCATATCCTCCATTATATGGATTATTACGATAAAAGACATCAAATACTACTCTTTCATCTCTTTTCATATCAAAATATCCATTCATCATTGTAAGTTCATATAAATCAGTTAATAAAGTTAAATTTCTTTCATTCATTTAAATCATTCCTTTCTTTTTATCAAAATATTAATATCAAATTCTAAATTTTTTTAACTAACTGAATTCCTTGTTGTTCCATAAGTAAGTAAGCTGCATCCACATAGTTTTGTCTATTATCTTCACTAAAAGTTGCGACAGCATCTTTATGCACTCTTATAACACTATCTCTATTATGTTCATCTAAATAATTTGCAAGTCCCATAGGACCATTACATATACAAATATCAGTACAACATCCTACTATATCAAACTCTTTTATATTGGATGCTTCCTCTACAACCTCTCTAAAAACAGGAGATTCCATAAAACTAGTAGAGTTCTTAGGTATACATATAGTATTATCTAAATTAGTAAATTGTTTTAACTCATCCACTACTTCCTCTTCTCCACTACCTTTAAGACAGTGATAATTAGGAAATCTCTTATGTTCTGTAGATTCTTTAGTATGAGTATCTTGAATAAAGATAACAAGTTCTCCTTCATTATGATACTCTTTAATAAGTTCTATCTGTCTAGGTATAACTCTAGCGATACTATCATCATGTAACACTCCTTCCTTAACAAAGCCATTAACCATATCAACAACAATTAAAGCTTTATTATAAACTTTAAAATTCTTAAGCTTCATAATTATCCCTCCTCTTATTAACTTTTTATTAATATCAAAAGTTAAGAAATAAGCAAGTAATTAAACTTGTTATTAACATTATATTAATAAGAGAATAATTTGTCAACTATAATTTTTAAATTTTAAAAAAAAGCAGGCAAAATTTAAAATTTGGTTCTTCGACATTAAAGGGTGCTGAGTAAATTTTCAGCATTCTTTTTTATACCAAAAAAAGACATCATAAC
>CALVIV010000018.1 GCA_944331935.1 uncultured Bacilli bacterium
TATAGCTACTTTATAATAGGACATTTTGTTTTGTAAATACTTATGAAAAAAGCGGACATTTTGTTTTATTAATCACAAAAAAACCAACTATTTTGCTAAAGCTGGTTCTTTTATTGGTGTAACATCGACTGCTTGATATCCCTTGCTAGTTTCAAGTAATGTAAATTCTACATATTGACCTTCAGACAAAGTTTTATAACCGTCACAATTAATAGTTGAATAATGAACGAAAATATCTTCGTTTTCTTTGTACTCGATAAATCCGTAGCCTTTTTCATTATTAAACCACTTTACTTTTCCAATCACTAGGCTCACCTCCACATCTTTCTATTCCTTCTTAGATGGCTACTTCTTTTTCAAACGATGTGAGTCTATTATAGCAACTGTTATAAGAATATTTAGAAAATTGCCGTCAATTGTTATTATGAGGCCTTAAATTGTATTTTTAATGAAAAAGCATGTCGAAATATCTTTTAAAAGCTCATATTATGTATTTTATGGAAAATTTATATTTTAAAATATTATAGAGATATAATGTTTATAGCATAGGAGGAATGGTATGAAAGAAGCATTTTTAAATCATACTATGAACTTTATTGCTAGTAATCAAGAAAACTTAAACGAAGAAGAAAGAGAAAAATTACAATATGGTTTAGAAGGGTTATATATGACTATAACTAAGCTTCTAGTAATCTTTCTGATAGCTTTCCTTCTGGGATTTATTAAGGAGTTTATTATTGCATTAATACTTTTTAATATAATTAGGTTTCCTGGTTTTGGATTCCATGCAAGTAAGTCTATAGTTTGTTTAATAACAAGTACAATTTTAATTTTAGGATTACCTTATTTATTTACCAATATTGAGGTTGGTCTTACTGTTAAAATAGTTCTATGTATAATTTCAGTTATAACATTTATAATTTGTGCTCCTGCTGACACCTGGAAGAGACCTTTAACTAATAAGAAAAAAAGAATAATTAGAAAGGTATCTGCTTGTGGTTTAGCAATTATATACAGCGTACTTATTATAGTGTTTAATGGTATGGAAATTAGTAATTTATTAATGGCAGCTTTACTTATTGAAACAATATTAATATCTCCTATTATGTATTTAATATTTAAAGAACCATATAGGAATTATAAGAAGGTTTAAACATGTATAATGTTTAAATAAATAGTAGTAAAGAAAGGAATGAAAAGGGAATGAAAAAAAGAATGGCTAAAGTTCTAGCAGCTGTTGCTATGTTAGCTACTGCAAGTGCTAGTATGGGATGTCTTTGGTGGTTTGCTGAAGAACCTAAAGCATTAAAAAACATGAATTAAAAAATTCGTTATTTAACGAATTTTTTTATTTTTATTTTCTGAATAAAGTAATCATTAAGAAAAAATTGAGTAGATTCCAACCATTTTGTTCTGTTTAATACTTTATTTGCATAATACAATCCTTTGCCACGATTTTCACCTTTTGTGCTAAATCCTTTCTTTTTCATCTTTTTTAGTGGTATTAAATCTTTATATGTGTTAGATATTGTGAAATTTAAAATATTATTTAATTCATAAATTTCTAGTGTTACAATTTTTTTCTTAGATTGGGATGAGGCTTCTATAGCATTGTCTAAATATATACCCATAATGATGCATAATTGTCTTATTTCTTCATTTGTAAGTTTGTTTAATTTTCTTTTTACTTTTGAGCTCACTTCCACTATCATCTTTACTTTTTGATTTTTTGCTATTGCTATTTTATAATATAGTAATCCTTTTAGCCCACCTTTAGGTATATTTTTTAAATCTTCTATTGCTTTATTGTCTATTATAACACTAAACTTTAGCATATCATCTATTTTACTTATTATTTGCTTATCTTTCGTCATATTTCTAATAATTGCTAGATTATTTTTCAATTCATGTCTATACATTTGTTCATTATCTATCCAATTTTCAAAAGCTTGTACATAATCAAATAAAGAATTGTATTCGTCATTCAACTTTTCGTAATTATTTTTTTCTATTGCATAAAAATAATATAATATTATAAAAATAAACATACATACTAATGTTATTGCATAAGCAATATTGAATTCAAAAATATTTGCAATATTGTAATAAAATAGTGCCATTACAACTATTATTGTGATACAAAATATAATTTCCTCATAACTTTTTTTATTAATCCGTGTACATAGTTTTTCAAATGGTATTGATATTTTTTTGAATTTTGATATAGAAATTGATAATAAACAAATTAGAGTATTATTTAGTATATTTATATACCATACATTTCTTATTGTATCATGATCAAATAGCATTAACTCAAGCGATGTTACTATAACATCTACTATAGCAAATATTAATAATGCTAATGTTGATAAAAGTATTGCAACTGATACTGTAGTATTTTGTATTTTTCTTATAGTTAATATTAATATCATATAAATTGTTAATGTCAATAGTGAAGAATATTCAGGTTTGTACATTACACAAGTTACTATAACTATAGGTATCATAAAAACAATATTTTTTGTAGTTATTATTTTACTTTGACTTTGTAACATATTATTAGAAATTATTACTGATGATATAATTAACAATATTGATCCTATTATTTTAACTATTAGAGGTAACATACTTAATCAACTCCTTTTTACCTGATCTTGATATTAAGTTAGTAGTAACACCATTATCAAATAGTACTTCATTTTCTTTAATATCGTAACTTCTTATTTTATCGGTATTTAAAATTAGACTCTTATGTACTTTTAAGAATCTCTTATCTAATTCTTTTGATATTGCACTTAATGTATATGGAGCTTTAAATGTTCCATAATCTGTATGAATTATACATCTTTTACTATCTTGTTCTTTTTCAATATAGATAATATTCTTTAACGCTATCTTATATAAAGTATAGTTATACTCATAACTAAGACACTTTTCTCTACTGTTAAATTGTTTGTAGATTATCTTTAGAGTTTCATTTAACTTTGTTTTACAATTATCAAATTTACTTATAAAGTCTAATAGATATAACCTATTAGATAAAGCTTCATATCTATATTCGGCAAAAGCAGTTACGATTATGATAATAGAATTCCAATCATCTAGTTCTTCTCTTATAAATCTCGCAGCATCTAGACCAGAACCATTCTTCGTCTTAATATCAAAGAAATAGACTTTAAAGCCCATCTCTTTTCTAGCAAGAGCTTCAAAATCTTCTTCATAACTCTCACATTCATATTTCTTATAATCGATATCATAGTTCATCATAAACTTATCAATCTCACCTTTGATTAAATCTCTAAATTCCTTTTCATCATCACATATAATAAAATTTAACACTACTACCTCCTCCTTTTATACTGCACACCTTTAAATTTTACCATATATTTCCAGTTTATAGGAATTTTGTCAAAAAAAAATAGTAGCTATTTAGCCCTATTTTTATTTTTTTTAGATTTAGGTTCTTTTTTAATAACTTCGCCTACTTTTTCGATTATATTATCTGTTACTTCTTTGTTCTTTTTAGAGATAACTGTTGTTCTTAAAACGAACCATACAACGATGATAAATATTATTATATATAATATTTTACCCATGAAAGGGTCTTTTAGGGAATAGAAAATTGAAGCAAAGGCGAATAAGATATTAAAACCATAGATAATTAAGACTGTAGTTCTTTGTGAAAAGTTCATTCCCAATAATTGATGATGGATATGTTCTTTATCAGGGGAAAACGGTGCTTGATGTTTTAATAGTCTTCTTATAATTGCAAATAATGTATCTAGTATAGGTATTCCTAAAATCATTAAGGGAACAAATAAACTAGTTAAAGCTGGTCCTTTAAACTCTAAAAGAGTAATTACTGCTATCATAAAGCCTAAGTACATGGCACAGTCACCACAGAATATTTTAGCAGGATAGAAGTTATGAAGTAAAAATCCTAATGTTGCTCCTAGCATTATAAATGTTAATATCATAACTAAACTACCACTGCGTCCTTGGAAAAATCCTATAATACCTATTGTTAAGAAGAAGATGCTACTAATTCCTCCACTTAAGCCATCTAAGCCATCAATTAAATTTATTATGTTTACACATGCTACTACAAAGAGAATTGTTAAAGGATAGGAGAACCATCCAAAGTTAATAGTATAACCAAAGGCCGTTATGTTATTTAATAGGAATCCTCCATAAAATACTAGGATAGAGGCTGCTATTATTTGGCCAATTAATTTTGTCCTTGCACGAATAGATTTTATATCATCGGCAATACCAGTTAATATTATGATAAAGCTTCCTATTAAGATAGAATTCATCTGAACACTTTCTGTTCCAAATAACATATAACCTATTAGGAAAGCTAAAAATATGCCAACTCCTCCTAATTTAGGGGTAGCTTTAGTATGAATATGTCTATGTCCTTCATCACTTCTTGGTATATCCATTGCTCCTATATGTTTAGCTATTCTTTTCATAAAAGGCATTATTAAAGCAGAGCATAAAAACGTTGTTATAACTATTTTTAGAGTCTCTATTATTTGTTGATTCATAGTTTTTCCTCTTTTCTAAAATAATTATAACAAGTGGAATAGATTTTTACAATAAAAGAAAAACAACTTAATATTTTTAGTTGCTATCTTCTAATAATCTAATGTTATCTAAAAGTACTCCTGTTCCTTCTACTACACAAGTTAGAGGACTATCTGCAATTAGAACTGGAACTTTTAATTCTTTCTTTAAGACTTCATTAAGTCCTTTAAGCATAGAACCTCCTCCAGTTAATATTATACCTTTATCCACAATATCTGCGGATAACTCTGGTGGTGTTTGTTCTAAGACATTAGTCGCTGCTTTAACAATTTTATAAATAGATTCATGTAAAGCTTCTTCTGTTTCTTGTTCATTTATTTCAATAGTATTAGGTAACCCTGTTACTAAGTCTCTTCCTCTTACTTCAATTTTGTTCTTTTTATCAGGTTCATATAGGTTTGCAAATTCTATTTTTATATCTTCTGCTGTTTTTTCTCCTATTAATAATTTATATTTTTCTTTAATGTATTTAACAATATCTTGGTCAAAAACGTTACCTGCTATGCGAACTGAGGCACTATTTACGATATCATTTAATGAAAGTATGGCAATATCAGTAGTACCTCCTCCAATATCTATTACCATGTTAGCACTAGGCTTAGATATATCCATACCTGCTCCTATTGCTGCTACTTTAGGCTCTTCTTCTAAAAATACTTTTCTAGCACCAGTTCTCTCAGCTGCTTCTTTAATAGCATTTTTTTCAACAGGAGTTACATTAGTAGGACAACATATCAATATTCTAGGTCTTGATAAAAAGTTCCTAGCATGGATTTTTCTTATAAAATAGTCTAACATTATTTCGGTAATCTCAAAATCAGCGATTACACCATCTTTCATAGGCTTAATAGCTTTTACTTTCTCAGGAGTTCTACCTAGCATTTCACTTGCTTCTTTACCTACGGCTACTACTTTTTTATTATCAGTATCAATAGCGACTACACTAGGTTCATTTAAAACTATTCCTTGTCCTTTAATATAAATTAATACATTTGCAGTTCCTAAATCTATACCAATATCTTTTGATAACATTCTATCACGTCCTTTTACTGTTAATATTTTAGCAGAAATATAAACTATTGTAAATTACTTTTCTTAGAACATTTGAAATAAAATAAATTTTATTTCGCCCTTGTCGTTACCTCCAAGGATTCCTACTTCATCGATAGAGTAACCCCTATTCTCCATAGGCTTAAACTCCGGTAGTCGCTACCGTACTAATTTGATTTTGTTATTTGATTATTATTTTATCTAAAGCATTATCTAAACTAAACTTTGCAAATTATAGTGTAACCTTAATCCTTCTAATAATATGTTTAAACTAGCATTTATATCTCTATCATTATGTGATCCACATTCTGGACAGTTGTACTCTCTTATACTTAAATCCTTTAACTTACTATTTTTATATCCACAATGACTACATATTTGACTACTTGGATAATAGGTATTTATTTTATAATAAATCTTACCTTTTATCTTACATTTCCATTCTATTAGGGAACGTAATGTACTAACAGCAGCATCTGATAGACTTTTATTAAATGCTTTTCTCTTATCTTTAAACATATCTTTGACTAATAGATTTTCTGTTACTATAATATCATGGTCATTCACTATCTCATTAGCAATATCGTTTAAATAATGTTTTCTATAATTCTTTATTTTAGCATATAACCTTGCTATTTTTTCTTTTGTCTTTAAATAATTCTTACTACCTTTAACTTGTCTTGACAACTTTCTTTGTAATCTTTTTAATCTCTTTTCATATTTCATTAATACTTTCTCATTACTATATTTAATTCCATCACTTGTTATAACTAAATCTTTTATACCTAAGTCTATTCCTACTATATTAGTAGGTGTTACTTTCTCTATTAAGATATCTTCTACAACTACTACACTGACATAATACTTATTAGTTGCATCTCTTGATATAGTAGCATTTAATATTTTACCATCTATTTTATCTTTAGTTCTAAAACCTCTTATTTTAACTTTTCCTAGTTTAGGTAATTTTATATTTCTAGTTAGTAAATCTACTTCTATATTACTATACTCTTTACCTTTATAAGTACTTCTTATACAACGAGTTTTATAAGTTTGTTTACTCAATTTGTTTTTATATTTAGGATACCCTCTTTTTTTAGCATAATAATCATTAAAAGCTTTACATAAATCATCTACAGCAGAGCATAATACACTTGAATCCACTTCTTTTAGAAATTCATTTTCTTCTTTTAATTTAAGTAAATCTTTATATAAATCATATTTAGATCTACTTTTGTTTTCTTTTAAATAATTAAGATAATAATTATATACGAAACGTTTACACCCTAAAGTTTTATTGATTAATACTTTTTGGTCATCTGTTGGATATAACCTAAATTTATATGCTTTATATATTTCCATAATCCGAACACCTCTGTTTAACATTGTAACTTAAGTGTACTTTATAGAAGATATGTTTGTCAATACAAAGTTTTGGTTTTTGTTAAAGGTCTCACGTCCCTTATAGAAAAAAACGGTATTTACTCCGTTTCTTTATTAGTGTTACTATTATCGTTTGTATCTTCAGTAGTGGTATTATTAGAAGTACTTTCTTCAGTAGTATCACTAATTACTTGATCAAAGTATTTGCTAGGGTCTACTACTTCACCTGATTTGTAAAGTTCAAAATGTAAATGGTTTCCTAAATCTTGATCAATTGTATTTGTTCCACTTTTACCTATTACTTGTCCTTGTTTTACTGTATCGTTCTTTTTAACTGATACTTCACTTAGACTTTGATAACTACTAATGAAGTCATTATCATGCTTTATTTCTACAACTGTTCCAAGAAGTTCATCTTCTCTGACATCTACTACTGTTCCATCTAAAACTGATACTACATCAAAGGTATTTTCTAGTCCAAAGTCCATACCAGAGTTTTGAATGTAAGTATTTTCATGATAAAGAATTGATTTTTCTTGGCTGTCGGCATTAGCTTGATAATCATAGAAGTATTTAAGAACTTGGACATTTTCATCTGTATATGGCTTTACCATTTTAACGTCCTCTTTAATTACTTCTCTATCCTTTTCATCATCATCAATTATAGATGAATTAACATATTCTATGTCTTCTTCAGTAGGATTATTCGCTTGCATATTTTGACTTACATAGAAAGCACTCATTCCTGTTAGTGAGAAAGCAATTAGGTATGCTCCGATAATAGCTCCTTTTTTTAATCTTAATTTTTTCATTAACATCACCTCATTAAGAGTTTTAACGAAAATGAAAAAATTATACTTTAAATTTTAATTTTTAAACAATTATAGCGGATTCGTATAAGTCATAGATACAGTTTGTTACTAGGTAGATTAAGGAAATTGCTAAAAAGAAATAAAATACTCTTGCTTGCCAAATTTTATTTTTTTTAAAAATAGCATTGATGTTAATGGAATCTAAACTCCATATAACAATTATTGTTACGATAAAATATAAAAAGTATTTAACACTCATTTCCTACCTCGTATTCTTTTATTTCATTTATTCTTCTAATATGTCTTTCTTGATTTGAAAATGGAGTTGTTATAAAGGTAATAATTAGGTTATATGCTGTATCTACTGACATATTTTCGTTTAAGCAGATGATATTAGCATCATTATCTCCTCTTGTTTCTATTACATCTTCTAGCGATAAAACTCTAGCAGCACGCACTCCTTTAACTTTGTTGCAGGCAATAGATATACCGATACCACTACCACAGATAGCAATACCAAAATCTATTTCTTTATTAGCAAGAGCTTCTCCTAATTTAAATGCATATAAAGGATAATCTACATTTTCTGTTCCTTTAGCACCATAATCTATTATTTCGTAATCTTTTTTTAATTTTTCTAAAAGTTCTACTTTTAATTTGTAACCTCTATGGTCATTAGTTATTCCTAATCTCATATTCTCCTCTTTTCTATTATTGTGGATTTAAACACTTATATTATAACATAACATAAAAGAAAAAAGCAGTAGGCACTGCTTATTCTCTAATCTTTTTTATTAAAACCATATTTCTTATTAAACTTCTCTACTTGTCCTGCTTTAGATGCTCTTCCTTGTTTTCCTGTATAGAATGGATGACAATTTGAACATACTTCAACATTTATTTCATCTTTATTAGACATTACTTCAAATGTTGCACCACAAGCACATGTTACTTTACATGGTCTATAGTTTGCTGGATTATTTTTTGCCATTTTTCTTCTCTCCTTTCGCCATGATAATTTATTTATCATAGAAATTATCCCCTTAAGGAACTAATTCGCTACTTAATATATCAAATTATTTAGGATTTGACAAGGTTTTTAACAGATTTTCATACCTAAAAATCAACTCTAAAGTAGTATTTACGGAAATTCGTAACTAATTTATTACATTTTTATCTTTCTATCTAGAAGTCAATATGACACTATTAACTTAGGAACATTTGATGTTATTGTCGCCTCCATTCCATTAAGGAAAGGAGGAAAAGGTATGAAGACAAAGACTTTTATCTTAAAAGTACTGAGGCTCATTCCTTCTATTTTGATTAGCCTTGCCTTCTTGGTACTAGTCTTAAAAATAGATTAGACACTCTGCATAAGAGTGTCAACTATTCATTAATTATGAGGTGACATTCACTTGCAAAATCGAATATTCCTCATTTTTTATTGTATGTAAATTTCTTTTTACATATACATCTTATCACATAAGTATCTTTTTAGCAAGAGTGTTTTTATATTACAAATACTGCCTTAAATAATATTAAAATATAGGAACAAAATTATAGTTCCTATATTTATTATTTAAAAGATTTTTGAGTATCAGATTCATAAGAAATAGATTCTTTTAATGATTCTGGTAAAACGGCTAATCTTTCTTCAATAAGCTTTTCTCTTTCTATTTTTCTTTCCTGCATAGCAGTTTCATATCTTCTTTCTTTTTCTAATATTTCATCAAAGTTAACACCATGAATTACACCCGTTGCTTCATATCTTTCTGCTTCTTCATAAGTTAATCCACAAAAACTAGCAAAACTTTCCTCATCAAATAATGAGTGTTCTTTAGAAGATAAAAGTGGTAATTCATTAGGGCTTACTGTTCCTTTGCTATTAGTTTCAAGGCTTGTTGATAAGTCACCTGTAGTTAAACTTTCTACGAATGTACCATAATGATTAAATTTTACATTCTTATCTAAATATGGAGACACACAAGTTATTGTCATGTCACTTTTTTCTCCATTAATAGCACATAATAACTCTTTGTCTTTACGATACATAAGTGAAAATTTATCATTACTATGTGTTTTTGGTAAGTTTATTTTTTTGAAACCAAATTCAACTACCATACTAGCTATAGCTTCGTCGTGACTTAACTTACCAAGTTCATAATTTACTTCCTCTTTTATTTGCTTTAAATATTGACTTATAAGAAAAAGTGATTTTTCATTTTCTGATAAGCTTTTGTAATGAGCTTCAAGCCCCTTACTTTTTAAATCGGCAACTATTTCTTTTGTAAATGTTTCAAAATATCCATTATTCATTTTTAATTCCCCCTTCAATGAATATGAGCATATTATATCATTTTTTATTTATTGTCAAGTTGCAAAGGTTTCACCTATAGATAATTATCTATTATTTTTGTTGCAATCATTTGATAAGCTTCTGTTGTTGGATAAATGTTAGTAGGATTATCTATGTAGTTTTTATTTCTTTTAAATAGATTATAGATATCTAAATATTCTATATCATAAGTTTTACAAAGAGCTTTAGTTTTGGTTATTAAATAAGTATAGAGTCTTTCTGTAGTTAAACTTTCCTCTTCTAAGGGATTATAATAGCCTATAAAGATTATATCTTCTTTAGCATATTTTCTTAACTCTTTAAAAAGAGCATCTAACTCTTCAATAGTTTTATCTACTAAAGTAGTTATTTCTTTGTTAGAGAGGTTTTGCACACTAACTGTGGATAAAGTTAAACTTGTTAGGATATCATCCATTCCTACTGATAAGGTTACTAAATCAGCTTCACGGAGACATTTTTTTAAAGATAAAGATTTACCATCTTTTTTTATAGTCCAATTTGTTTCTAATTTATTTTTTAAATCTACTATTCTTGTGCCACTTGTAGAAAAATAGTTATTATAGCTTTTTAGTAAGTTTTTATCTTTAAGATAATTAGATAGATAGTTACTATAACCATAGTTAGTGTTACCATTGGAGTCTATTCCAACACTTAAAGAATCTCCTATCGATATATATGTTATCTTATCAGTATGATTAAAGTAATAGATTGTATATACTAAAAGAGAGATGATTAAAAGACAAAGTATTTTTTTCATTTTTACCTCCAAAAAAAGACTATAGTCATATATTATAATTATATTTCTCTAGTCTCTTTTTAATGCTTCTATATGTCTTTTAATTCAAGATTAGCTCCTACTCCTATTAGTTTTTCAACTATATTTTCATAACCTCTTAAGATGTGCTCAACATTAGTTATCTTTGTAGTACCACTTGCCATTAAGCCAGCGATTACTAAAGATGCTCCGGCTCTAAGGTCGGTGGCAACTACATCTGTTCCTGTTAATTTGGTTGGACCAATGATAGTTGAAGTTTGATTTTTTACTCTTATATCGGCACCCATTTGATTTAAATATGGTATGTGCATAAATCTATTTTCATAAATTGTTTCTTCTATTTTACTTCTACCATTACACATAGTAAGAAGCGGTGTTAGGGGTTGTTGGAGGTCTGTGGCAAAGCCTGGATATGTTTGGGTTTTGACATTTACTGGTTTATAGTCTTTTCCACTACTTACGATTATATAATCGGCCCCAATATCTAAGAAAACTCCCATTTCTTCTAGCTTACTAGTTAAAGCTTCTATATGTTCTGGAATGATATTAGATATCTTTAAATTATTACCAATAGCAGCACCAAGGATTACATATGTTCCTGCTTCTATTCTATCAGGAATTACTTCGTGGAAACATTTACCTAACTTTTCAACACCAACAATTTCAATACTACTTGTTCCTGCTCCTCTTATTTTAGCACCCATGTTGTTTAGTAGGGTTGCGACATTAACAATTTCTGGTTCTTTTGCAGCATTATCAATAATAGTTGTTCCTTTAGCAAGAACAGCTGCTAGCATGATATTAATTGTGGCACCAACGCTTGCAAAGTCTAGATAGATATTAGCACCCTTTAACTCTTTTGCTTCTACGGTATAAATATTTTCTTTGTTAGTAACTGTAGCACCTAAGGCTTCAAAGCCCTTAAGATGAAGATTAATTGGTCTTGCTCCTATTGAACAGCCTCCAGGTAAGGCCATCGTTACTTTTTTATATTTACCAAGCATGGCTCCCATAAAGTAGTATGATGCTCTTAGTTTCTTAGTGTACACACTTGGTATTTCTTTATTTACCATATCCCTTGGATTAATAACAAGACTTTCTGTCGCTCTTTTTACATCAACATTTAAAAACTCTAATATCTCACATAAAGCAGCAGTATCTGTAATATCAGGGACATTGCAGATAGTTACTTCTTCACTTGATAAAATTGCTGCTGGTATTAATGCTACTACACTATTTTTAGCCCCACTTATTCTTATTGTTCCAGAAAGAGGATTGCCTCCTTTTATTTCAAGCATTTTCATAGTTAATCACACACTTTCTACTATATTATATTATTAATTTAATTTTTGGAACTAATATGATTTGGGTTAAAAACATCTACAAGCTCATTAATTTTATCTTTCATAGACATCTCTCCACTACCGATTACTTTCCTTGGGTCATATACACTAGGATTTTCTTTTATAAAGTCTACTACAGCTTTATGCCAAGTTACTTGTAATTCTGTATTTATATTTATTTTACTAATTCCACAGCTTATTGCCTTTTTTATCATATCATAAGGAATGCCTGTTCCACCATGTAATACTAAGGGAATAGATAAAGCCTCATTTATCTCTTTCATTCTATCAAAGTCAAGATTAGGTTCTCCTTTATAAAGTCCATGAACAGAACCTAAAGCAGGAGCGATAGAGTCTATTCCTGTTTTAGCAAGTTCAATGCAGTCTTCTAGAGTTGCTCTAAAGACATCACCATAAACATTATCTTCAGTACCACCAACATGTCCTACTTCTGCTTCTACTGATACTCCTTTAGGATGAGCATAGTCTACTACTTCTTTAGTTATTTTCTTATTAGTTTCTAAGTCATATTTACTAGCATCTATCATAACACTAGAAAATCCAGCATCTATCGCTTCTTTACAACTTTCAAAACTACTTCCATGGTCTAAATGTAGGCAGACAGGAATAGTTATGTTTAAATCTTTAATTAATCCTTCTACCATACATCTTACAGCATAAAAACCTCCCATATACTTTTTAGCACCTTCACTAACACCTAATATTACGGGAAGATTTTCTTCTTGCATTTTCTCTAAAATATATTTTGTCCACTCTAAATTATTTATATTAAAATGTGGAACGGCATATTTCTTTTCTTTGGCATCTTTTAACATTTCATTAAAATTTACTAACACTATTATCACCTTCATATATATAATAATGCATGTATCTAGTGTTTGTCAAAAGAAAAAGAGGAAAGATTGCTTTCCTAACTATTATTTTCTATTATATTATTTATATATTCTATGAGGTATAATGGTATATTTATTATATTGCCACTTTTATCTAGATTATCTAGTGATAATCTTATCATAATATTAGGATTATATTTTTCGTTATACTTAGTTAAACTTATATGGTTTCTGTTTCTATTTGACTTTACTTCGATAGGAATAGTTTTGTTTTTATATTGAATTACAAAGTCTATTTCATTTCTTAAAAATGTAAAGTAATAAGGTGTTTCATCATTTATGCAAGTTAACATATTTAAACAATAGTTCTCTGAAAAAGAGCCCTTAAATTCTTCGAATAATTTATTTTCTTCTAAAATAATACTACTATCTAGATTAGACATTCTTCTTAAAAGTCCTACATCATTCATATATATTTTAAAAGAGTCTAAATCTACATATGCTTTTAATGGTACATCAGGTTTAGTAATATTATATACTTTAGTAATTAAATTAGCATCATTTAGCCAGTTAAGAGCCCCTTCATATTCTCGAGCCCTTGCTCCTTCTTTTAAAGCTTTATATATAAACTTTTTATTTTCTTTAGCAAGTTGGGAAGGAATATTATTCCATATTATAGATATTTTATTGGCTTCATTATTTGTTGTGTGTTTAGAAAAGTCTGTTTCATAAGAGTTTAAAATATTTTGTTCTAGATAATTAACTCTTTCTATATCTTTCTCTTCAGTCCAAGATTTTACTACTTCTGGCATTCCTCCAATAATAAAATAGGTTTTTAGTTTTTCTTCTAATTCTATTCTAAATACATCAGGTATCTTTTCTACTTTTGTAATACTTTTCATAAATTCTACTAAATTTGCTTTACCATCAGCGATAAGAAATTCACTAAAAGTCATAGGATACATATTTAGAAAATCTACTTTACCTACTGGAAAAGAAGTATGTGATAATCTAATTCCAAGAAGGCTTCCTGCACAGACGATATGATATTCATTAGCTTCTTCATAAAAATATTTAAGGGAATTAAGAGCATCACTACATTCCTGTATTTCATCGAAAAATATTAGAGTTTTTCCTGGTACTATTTTTTTACCATGTACTAATATTAACTGTTCTATAATTCTTTTAGGGTCTTTACTATTTTTAAATAAGCTTGATAAAGACTCATCATGGTCAAAGTTAAAATAGGCAAGGTCGAGATATTCATTCTTTGCGAATTCTTTTAGTATATAGGTTTTTCCTACTTGTCTTGCTCCCTTTAATATTAAAGGTTTTCTATTCTTATCATTTTTCCATTTAACTAATTTTTCCATAATAAAACGTTGCATATGTAACACCTCCTATATGTAGTATATACTATATTATAGCATTTAATCACACTTTTGCAACACTTTTCAGACTTTTTATCACACTTTTGCAGGTATTTTTGCTTTATTCATCACACTTTTGTTTAAAATTATAAGAAAAGAAGTGTTATTTAACTTCTTTTACAAGTGGGTTTACAATATGAAATCTTAATGGAAGTATTTCTTTTTTCATAATCTCTTCCATCTCTTCATCTGTAATTATTCTTTTTCTCATAATACTTCACCCAAGTTTAGTTTTTACAATATTTTTCTTTTTATTCAAAGAAATAAGTAAGTGCTAATATAAATAGTAAAATACTTCCAATTACATTAGCGACTTTACCAAATTTTAAAGTTAAAAACTTTCCTATATTAAGTCCTAAAAAGGTAAAGATAAAACTTGTTATTGCAAAGATTGCTCCTGCTAAATAGATATTTTCATTGTGTGTTCCTAGGGCAATTCCCACTGAGAAACTATCGATACTTACACTAAAACCGAATAGGAAAGCATTCGCTAAACTCTTAAAATCTTTTTTCTCTTCCCCTAAGTCTTTTATATTTAGTAACATCTCAACACTTAGAATAGTAAAGATTATTCCTACTAAAATATCGGGATTACTTATTATATGATGAACGATAAATAGTCCTAATATACTTCCTAAAAGGGGCATAAAAAAGTGAAATACTCCTACTGTTATACTTAAAAAGTTTTTAATTTTATTAGATAGATTTAAGGTTCCATAGACAATAGATAAAGAAAAGGCATCCATACTTAAGCCTATCGCTAGTATTATTAACTCTAAAATATCCAAAGTAATCACCTATCAAATTTTATTCAGATAGGCAGATATTTATTATAAGTATTTATCTATCATTTCTTTAACAAATGATTTATATTCTACTTCATCAGTATTATTATCCTCACCTTCCATTAAACATAAAGGAGGAAATAAAACACACCACCAATTTTCACCATTTCCACTTCCAAGAGTTACGACTAGTGACTCATAATAACCTTCTTCATAGATAACTCCTTTATAGTTTTTCTCTGGAAAATAATTGATACCATAGTTTACTTTATAGTTCGTATTTATCTTATTAGTTAGAAGTGTTCTTTCTACTAAAGATTCAAAATGACTTTGATTTTCTTTTAAAATAGTTCTTGTCTCATCAATTGAGGTACTATTTTTTAAAAGCTTATCTAAATCATCTTCTAAAGCATCTTTAACAATAGTTTTCGTTTCTTGGTCTTCTTTAGTATTAGATTCTGCTATTACTCTAAATCTAATCGCTTCATCAGGTATTACTATCTCATCACTTTCTTTATTTAAATTAGGAATAAATACTAAGATTAAACTTGCTAAGATTAAATATTTTTTCATATAAAAATATCACCCTTTCTACACTTAATTAATGAGTGATATTTTATATTTTTAATCAATATTTTTTTCGACAAAAAGCATTCTATCTTTAGCACTTAAATCTTTTTTAATAGTTACTTTGCTATTAGGAATAGTCTCTTTGATTAATTCTTTTAATTTTTCTCCTTCAAGATATCCTATTTCAAAGGCAATTAAATAATCATCTTTTAGGTATTTATTAATATCTTTTAAAATACTTCTATAACAGTCTAGTCCATCGTTTCCTCCATATAGGGCAATGGCTGGTTCATTATTCTTAACTATTTCTTCTATTTCTTCATCATTCATAATATATGGTGGGTTTGATACTATAACATCATATTTATCTATAGGAACATTACTAAACCAGTCACTTTTTATAAAGTTAACATCTAGTACTAAAGTTTTAGCATTAGATTCTGCTACTTTCAAAGCTTCTTCACTAATATCAACTAAAGTTACTAAAGAATTAGGAAAGAAATGTTTTAAAGTTAGTCCAATGACCCCACTACCACATCCTAAATCTAAGATTTTCGGATTTGTTATATTTTTCTTTTCAAGATAGTTTTTAATATTTTCAACTAATTCTTCTGTCTCAAAACGGGGTATTAACACATTTTCATTAACTTTAAACTTTAAGCCATAGAAATTAACATGACCTATTACGTATTGAATAGGTCTATTTTCACTTAAAGCTTTTAAAGATTCTTTATAAAGATTAACCTTATCAACTTCAACTACTTTATCTAAGATAGTTAATAGTTCTAGAGGATTAACTTCTAAAAGTATTGCAAGTAACATTTTAGCATGAGTGCTACTGGTATATTTTTTTCCTAAGACTATTAACTCTTCAACTGTCATTCTTCTTCTCCTGCTAGTTTTCTTCTTTGGTCTTCCATAGTTAAAGCTTCTATTATCTCATCTAAATCTCCATTCATAACTCTATCTAGGTTATTAGTAGTAAAGCCAATTCTATGGTCTGTTACTCTATTTTGTGGATAGTTATATGTTCTTATTTTTTCGGCTCTATCTCCTGTACCGATTTTATTACGACGAGATTCACCTAATTCTTCTTCTTGACGTCTTAATTCTTGTTCATAAAGTCTTGCTTTTAATACTTTCATGGCCTGCTCTTTATTTTGAATTTGACTTCTTTCATTTTGACAAGTAACAACTGTATTAGTTGGTAAGTGAGTGATACGAACAGCACTATCTGTAGTATTTACTCCTTGTCCACCACAACCAGATGAACGATAGATATCTATTCTAAGGTCTTGAGGATTTATTTCAATATTAACATCTTCTGCTTCTGGCATTACAAGTACTGTTGCAGTTGAAGTTTGAATTCTACCATTACTTTCAGTAACAGGTATTCTTTGAACTCTATGAGAACCACTTTCATACTTAAGCTTTGAGTAAGCGCCATTACCTTTAACCATGAATTCTACTTGACTAAAGCCTCCTGCTGTTCCTTCTTCAGCATTGATTAACTCTGTTTTAAATCCTACTTTATCTGCATACTTAGAATACATTCTATAAAGGTCACCGGCAAAGATATTAGCTTCATCTCCTCCAGCTGCTCCTCTTATTTCGACAATAACGTTTTTATTATCGTTAGGGTCTTTTGGTATTAAAAGTATCTCTAAATCATGTTCTAACTTTTCTTTCTTTGTTTCTAAGTCTTTTAACTCTTCTTTAGCGATATCTTTTAACTCATCATCTTTTAACATTTCTTTAGTTTCAGGAATAGCTTCAAGTACTTTCTTATATTCACGATAAACTGTAACTGTCTCTTCTAAATCAGACATCTCTTTTGATAATTCTCTTGTTTTATTAATATCTTTTAAGACTTCTTCACTCATTAGTTCTTGTTGCAAGTCCATATATTTCTTTTCAGTAGCTTCAAGACGTTCTATCATTATAACCAGTCCTTTCTTTTTCTTTGTAATTATAGCATAGCTTCCCTTTAAATACAATCTTTGTTTTTAAAGAAAAAGAACTAAATATTTTAGTTTTAGTTCTCTTCTAATTCATCCTCATCGACAACAACTAAATCTTTTAAATCTTCATTAGCATCATCATAGTCATCATCTTCATCTGTATCACCAGAGTCATAATTATCTTCCTCTTCTTCATCTGGTAAGATAGTATCTTCTTTTATTTCTTCTTCCTCATCTTCTTCGTCTTCATCTTCTGTTACTTTTACGATTTTATCAGAGGTATGACGACTTCTTAGGTCCCAACAACCATCTTCTAGTAAGATAAATCTCTTATCAGTTGTAAGAAGGGTATAATAGTCACCTATTTTTTCTTCAAAAGTTTTATCAGGAAGTTCTAGTAATGTTACTACTTTTTTGAAAAGGTCAGCAGTATTCATTTTACCTTCTTCTTCTAATATATAATATGTTATATCCTTATGTGACAGTAGTTCTAAATCTTCTTTTTTCATTTTAGCTAACTTCATAAAAATTCCTCCTATAGCTTATAGCTAAGACATTATATGTAATAATTTTTTATTTGTGTATTAAATCAGATAAAGTTATAGCATGAATTAATATAAAAGGCAATACTTTTTTATACATTTATATATTTTTCTAAAATTTGACACTCATTTTTATTTTTTTAACTCTATATATTCATACATATATACACTTATTTCTTTTGTGCCATTTCTCATTATATTTTTATAAGGATTATGGATATGGCCGTGAATATGATAGGGAATTTTGTTTTTATATAAGTAATACGTTATTCCAAATAATCCTTGATGTGCTATATCATATAATGCTGTGCTGTCAAATCTATTATCATGACTTACTAAAATATCAACTTTAGGTTTATCCTTTAAAAAGTCAATACTTTCTTTTTGAGTAAATGAAGGAAAATCTTCTTGTTTATATTTATAACTTCCTTCTATTCCTAATAAAGATACACCTTTAATATTTATTACTTGCCCATTTAAACTATTTATAGCATATTCTGTTAAATAATTTCTATCATGATTTCCTAATAGTCCATAAGTCTTGGTCTTGTCTACACATTTTAATATCTTTTCAATATCAGATGAACTATGGTCTCCTAATAGAATACATATATCATAGTTATTATGTTTAGAAATAAACTGTTTAAAATCATCAAAGTTTAAATCATTGTGTGTATCACTTATCGCTATTATTTTTAGGGAGTTATTAAAGTTATTACAAGCTCCAAAAATTTGATACAATTTATCTTCTTGATTAGCATATTTATTATTAAAGCCATATGGTATATCTTTTTTTGTAGTTTTTTTTAGATATATATCATAATCTTCTTTAGTAGATATTTCTTTATTTTCATTTTTTTTGAAGAACTTAAACATATATTTTTCCTTCTTACATTTTCTCTGGTACTTCAATCGCTAGTATATCAAGCAATTCTTCATTAGTTTCTTTAACTAGTTTAGTTAATGTAAGCCAACTTTCTCTTTTCTTTTCATCACTTTCAGTTAAGATGTGGTTCGCCTCATAAAATCTGCTGTATAAACTTGTCAAGTTATATAGGTAATCTGCTATAGAACTTAAATCTTTATTATTATAAGCTTTATGTAAAATATTATTCTTCTCCATTAATAAAAGTATTATTTCTTTTTCAGTATCTGTTGGTTTATTATAGTAGTTACTATAGTTTATACCTTGTGCTTCTGCTTTATTCAAGATAGATTTCATTCTGATAGTATTATATAAAATGTATGGACCAGTTTTTCCTTCTACATCGATAAACTTACTAGGTTCAAAGATATAATCTGTTGTTCTATTAGGTAAGAAGTCAGCATATTTAATGGCAGCGATAGCGATTTTTTCAGCAGTTTCTTCTTTATTATCAATATCTTTATTCATGTGAGTAAGTATTTCTTCTTTAACACTCTTGATAAGCCCTTTTAATGTGGCTGCATTACCATCTCTTGTTTTAAATGGTTTACCATCTGTTCCATTCATTGTGCCAAAGCCATAATACTCTAAAACTGTATCTTTAGGGACAAGACCTGTTTTATATGATGCCCTAAAAACTTGTTCAAAATATAATCCTTGACGCATATCTACTACATACCATATTTCTTTAGGATTAAATCTTTTCATACGAGAAGTGATAGTTGCTAGTTCCCTTGTAGCATAAAGAGTTGCACCATTACTTTTAATAACAACAAGGGGTGGCATAGGAGCTTTATCATCATCTTCTATTACTTCAACTATTTTTGCACCTTCACTTTCTATTAAATAACCAGATTTTTCCATTGTAACTAGTGTTTCTTTGATATAAGGAAAAGCATCACTTTCTCCTTCCCACAAATCAAAGTCAGCATTTAATTCTTTATAAATGCTTTTTATATCTTCTATTGATAGGGATTTTATTTTATTCCAAAGAGCGACATAGCCTTTATTTTTACCAGATTCTAACTCAGCGGTTATTTCTCTTACTTCATTCATTATGTCTTCATTTTCTTTAGCTTTATTGCTTGCAGTAGGATAGATTTCTTCTAAATCTTTTCCTGTTATAGGTAACTCATCCCAAGTAGTTTCCTCTTTGCCACTAAAATAGTTAAGATTAGGATATCTTTGTTTTAGTTCATAGATTACCATTCCAGACTGACGACCAATATCGCCAAAGTGAACATCTGATATTACTTCTTTACCAAGGTGTCTTGCTAATCTTTTTATAGCTTCGCCAATATTTGCACTTCTTAAGTGTCCAACATGAAGAGTTTTAGCGATATTCGCACCACCATAATCGATGATAATTCTTTCTTCATTAAGTTTTTCCACATCTTTTGCGGAATCCTTAATAACTTTTTCCACATATTCTGTTAATAACTCATTCTTAAAACTCAAGTTAATAAAACCGGCACCTGCAATATTTATATTTTTGAAGTATCCTGTTTCTTCTAGACATTTAACTAAGTCTTCGGCAATATCTCTTGGTGACTTATGCATGATTTTAGCAAGTTTCATAGCATCATTAATTTGATAGTCACCTAACTCTTTTTTACTACTTGTTATTAATTGTACTTCATCAAGGGGAATACCCTTTTCCTTAAATTTATCTAATATATCTTTTTCCACAGTATTTAAAAAATTCATTTTCTTACTCCTTTCTCATTAGAGTTTTGCACATCTTCTAATTTCTTTATAGCTCTTGGTAGGCCAACACTTGCTGCTAATTCTAAATAATAATCTGCTAACTCAATATTTTGCTCTGTTCCTCTTCCTTCACGATAAAAGTTAGCTCCTAAATCATATATTGCTGCTAAATGTCCTTGCATTGCACATTCATTGATTAATTGGAAAGCCATTTTATAATCTTGTTTTACATCTCCAAAGCCGAAATAATAATAGGCTCCTAAGCAGAATTTAGAAAATGCTTGAACTTTAGGATTTTCTTTTGTTTCTTCTATTTCTTGCAATAATTTATCATAGGCATTAACAAATAACTGATAAGCCTTATCTTTGTCCTGTTCTACCCCATCTCCAAATTGATAGCAGGCTGCTAAACCATATATACATTTTGGGTCATTTAACTCCGCACCTTTTTTATACCATTCAACAGCTTTAGATAAATCTTGTTCTAGTCCATTTTCTGAACTATCATAACTTCTTGCAATTATATAACATGATAGTTTATCACCATTATTAGCTTTCTCCATCAATTGTTCTATATTAAATATCATTGGCTTTATTTCCATAAAATCACACTCCATTTTTTAAAAAATTATAATACTCTCCATTCTACTTTAAACTCATGTTTAAAGTCATTACCATCTATTTGATATATAACTTCATAAGTTGTATTATCTTTATTTATATTAAAGGTTTTCATCGGAACAAAACCTGTTTGTTTTAAATCTTTTAAAAACACTTCAAAATTAGTTTTTTCATTTTCCACAAATTTATAACTTAATATAGTATCTTCTGTTTCTCGTAGCATAATATTATCATCAAGAAAGATAGTTAAAACAGCTTTGTTATCTTGATACTGTATTAAGTTTTTCTTTTCATCAAATATTCCTTTACCTTCAAAAGGTAATTCTTCATCTTTGTTTTTTATTTTCGCTTTTATAAATACATCTTTCATAGATAATCTCCTTTTTTCGCAATTAATAAATAGAAAAACCTAGTCATTGACTAGGTTATTAATAGAAGCCGTCGCCGGCTAAACTGACTACATATAAAACATTGCTGTTTCAGTTGTCATAGTAATTATAGCATATTGTAACCTATTCGTCAATATTTTTTGATTTTATATAATTATTAAATTCTCTGTAATCAAGTCCTGTATATACTTTTACTATATTTTTATCAATTAAATCCATAATTTTTTTATCACATTTATAATTTCCAACAATATCATACTCATTTATCTTTGGCAAAATATTTAATTTACTAATAGTTCTAATTTGATCAATGCAAGCATATGAGAATTTATCTTTTATTTTTTTATAATATTTTAAAACTTCTTCTATTTCTTTAATTTTCTTCGTGTAGTTAGGATTAAATTCACAGTTTTCTATATCTATTTCCTTTATTTCTTTTTGTAATTCATCAACTTTATCTTGTAAAGAACTAATATAAGTATCACTTATCAATTTTCCTAACTCTACTGTATTTTTATGTTTTTTTGAAGTTAATGGAACAACTATTAGGGTATTATTATAAATTCCGTCTTTCTTTGATAGAGATATAGCAAAATGTTGCTCTGAAAATTCCCCTCCAATATTTACACCAAAATCTACTTTTATAATACTTCCTCTAGGATATCTCATATACTTCTTTTTAGGGTCCAAACTTATTTCATATAATAATCTTTTACTTTTTGTACATTCCCAAGCTTCAAAGGATTTAAATTTATTTGGCATATTTAACTCCGATATTTTAAGATTGTTTTCAAATGCTTGAACTAATCTTGATTTTTTTAAATCTTGTTTTTGAAGTTCTTTTTTATTAATTTTTTCTAATGTGGCAGTCATTTTATTTTCCTTTCTTAAACTATTTATTTTTTATTTATATTTAAACCCTTTGAACCCTTTTTTCGTCTTAAATTATAACAAAAAAAGATTAAAGTTACAACTTTTTGGTGTGAATGATAGTTTTTTGGACATGATAAATAAAGAAAGGATTTGATATGTTATGAAAGTTTTAAAGAAGTGTTTAAAAATATTTATAATTCTTATAGGACTTTTTATTCTTGGGAATATTGGTGTTTATACTTATGCTAAGTTAAGTCCTAAGATTGAGATAAAGAATGCTAATAGTTTTATGTTGTTTGATAGTGATAATGAGGTTTTCTTTCAAGGAAGCGGTTCTAGGGAATGGATTAGTCTTGATGATATTTCTCCATATTTGATAGAAGCGACTATAAACACTGAAGATAAAAACTTTTATAAACATATTGGATTTGATTACTTAAGGATACTAAAGGCGATGGTTGTTAATATAACTAGTGGTACTACTAGTCAAGGTGCTAGTACGATTACCCAACAGTATGCTAAAAACTTATTTTTAGATTTTGATAAGACGTGGAAAAGAAAATGGGATGAGATGTGGTATACGATAGAAATAGAGTCTCATTATAGCAAAGATGAAATACTTGAGGGTTATTTAAATACAATAAACTATGGTCATGGTAAATATGGGATAGAGACTGCTAGTAAATATTACTTTGGGAAGAGTGCTAAAGACTTGACTTTGGCAGAAGCGGCTATGCTTACGGGTATTCCTAAGTCACCTAGTAATTATTCTCCTTTTGTTAATTTAGAAAAAGCGACACAAAGGCAACAGATGATTTTAAAGAATATGTATGATGATGGTGTTATTAGTGAAGCGGAATATAATAAGGCTCTTGATGAAGAGTTGAAGTTTGTAGGTGAAGAAGAAGAGGATGAACTAGAGAGTGTTATGTATTATCAAGATGCTGTTATAGAGGAGTTAAAAAGTTTAAAGGAAATACCGGAATCTTTTCTTGAAACGGGAGGTCTTAAAGTCTATACTAGTCTTGATATGGAGGCACAAAAACAGTTAGAAGAGACTGTTAAAAATACGATGCCAGATAGTGACTTAGAGACTGCTAGTGTTATGGTTAATCCTAATAATGGAAGAGTTATCGCTTTGGTGGGCGGAAAAGACTATAGTAAGTCAGAATTTAATAGAGCGACTAATGCGAAAAGACAGGTAGGTTCTACGATGAAAGCTTTTCTATATTATGCTGCCTTAGAAAATGGATTTACGGCTTCTACTACTTTTACGAGTGAAGAGACTACTTTTACTTTTAATAATAATCAATCATATTCACCCCAGAATTATAATGGTACTTATGGTAATAAACCTATTTCTATGGCTACAGCAATCGCTTACTCTGAAAATATTTATGCTGTTAAGACACATATGTTTTTAGGTGAAGATACACTTATTGATATGGCAAAAAGACTTGGTATTACTTCTAAACTTGATGAAGTGCCTTCTCTTGCTCTTGGTACTAGTGAGATTGGTATGTTAGAAATGGCTGGTGCCTACTCTGCTTTTGCCAATGAAGGATATAAAGTAACACCTCATTTTATTACTAAAGTTGTAGACAAAGAAGGAAATGTTTTATATGAAGCGGATGAAGAGAAAGACCTTATTCTTAATTCTAGTTTAACTTTTATTTTAAGTAATTTGTTAACCGCTACTTATGATGCTAATTTTATTGATTATAACTATCCTACCGCTGTTAATCTTGCTAGTAGAATGACTCATAAATATGCTTTAAAAAGTGGTACTACTAATACCGATAACTGGTATATTGGCTATAATAAAGATATTGTTATGGCAGTATGGTGTGGTTATGATGATGCTAGGGACTTAAAATCTAGTGAATATAAATATGCCCAAAATATTTGGCTTAATACAATGGAAGGCTATATGAAAGATAAAGATGATGAATGGTATAGTCAGCCTGATAATGTTGTTGGTGTCTTAGTTAATCCTATTACGGGAAAACCTGCAACTGATAGTGATGAGAAGAAAATTATTGAGTATTATGTTAAAGGAACTGAACCGAGCGTTGATGACCCTGTCTTTGATGAGATAAGTGGAAATACTAGTAGTAATTAGTATATTTTAAAAATAGACACATACAATTACTTTGAGAGGATGATTTGATGAATAATAATTTTGAAACTTATCCTAATCAAAGTACTGCCCCCCCTTATCAAAACTTTGATTATGATTACACTCCTAATATGAATAATGTTCCTAATAATAATACTGTTCCAATTAGTGGAGATATGGCCTATGCTGAAAATATTTTAGAGTTAAATGTAGGGAAAGAAGCAAGTTTCTATATGTCATATTCTGACTCGTTGGAATGGCGTGATAGAGTATTTACAGGAACAATTGTTGGGGCAGGTAGAGACTATGCAGTTGTTAGAGATAGTAATAACCATAATTTTCTACTTTGGACAGTTTACCTTAGTTATGTAGAGTTTAGAGAAGATATTACTTTAAGATAATTTACTCTTCTCTTTTTCTTTGCTATAATACTATTAAGGATGTGATACTAATGATTTATGCTATTATAGGGGGAATTGTTGTATTAATTATTTTAATTTGTGTAATAATGGTTTTAGTTTATAAAAATAAATATAACTTTTTATATATTAAGGTGAAGGAAGCCGATAATAATTTAGATATTTTATTACAAAAAAAAGAAGAGATACTTTTAAAGATTATTCCTATTTTAGAAGAGGCTAAAATAAAAGATATTCCTGAAGTTATTAAATTAAAATCTAAAAGACTTAATCATCATGAGTTATATCAAGAATTAATGGATATGACTACTGAGATTCTAAAGATAATAGATGACTATGAGGATAAACTTGATTTTAAGAAACTAGATGCTTTAGTAGATAAATTAAATGAAAATGAAAATGATTTAAGAGCAGCTTTAAAATATTATAATGATAATGGCGAAGAGATTATTTATCTTTCTCATAAGTTCCCAACTAATTTAATTAAAACCTTTTCTCATTATCAAGATATAGAGACTTATAAATTAGAGAAAAGAGAAGCTTTTGAAATATTAAAACATTGACCTAATTGCCAATGTTTTTTTTAAATGTTTTACTAGATTCATAGTCTTTTCTTAACTCTTCTAATGTTATAGCATCGTCTCCTATATTAGTTACGATAGTACCATTATCACAGTAAATAATTGTTTCAGGAACTTCTAGATTTAAGTAATTAACATATGGTATTAATCTAGCATCACTTTTACTTTTTTCTATTAATTCTTCATGACTTATTCTTTTTCCTAAATATATCTTTTTGGATATACTATGCTTTTTAGTGTTATATCTTTCTCCATCTATTTCTACTTCTTTAGTATCATAATATTGAAAGGCAATAACATCACTAGTAAATTGTTCTTCTAATGGAGATACTTTATCTACACTCCTAAACCTAGAATCACAACTATTTAATCTTATTCCATTTGGAACAAATTCTTTTAGATATGTATCTACTGTTATATCTATTTTGATATTATCTTTTTCAAAATGATAATGATTATTATCATGAAAAACTTGATATAGCCTTTCCATTAGTTTAGTTAACTCTTTTGCTTTTTCTACTTCTTCCATTTTTTACTTCTCCTTTGAACTTATTTTAGTTGTTTTTAAGGATTATAGCAAGATATTTTGATTTAATTGCGTCATAAATAACGATATTTTTCCATTTATTTCCAGTTGTTATACAAAAAAAGTTACTGATAATTGTATCAATAACTGGTTCTATAATATTTAGTGGGGATAGATAAAATTCTCACTATTTTTTATAAAATAAAAGAGACATATGTAAATCCT
>CALVIV010000019.1 GCA_944331935.1 uncultured Bacilli bacterium
TTGTGTTATGATGTCTTTTTTTGGTATAAAAAAGAATGCTGAAAATTTACTCAGCACCCTTTAATGTCGAAGAACCATTATTTTTTATTATATTAATGTTATTACTACTAGTCTTAATAGTAACTTTGTATTCATTTATTTTATCATAATTATAAATCTTACCATCTTTAATATCTTCACTTACTTTATCTAAGGCCTCTTTAAAACTAAATTCTTTAGGGCTATCCATATAGACTAATAAATTATTGTTATGTACTTCTATTTCTATATTGTTGTTTATTAAATAATCATAATAAGTAACATCTACCTCTATTTCATCTGTTAAGCTATCATCTACTACATACTCTATATCATTATAGTAATAACCTATAGTCTTAAAATCATTTGTCATAGGAAATGTTTCACTTATCTCTTTAGTCTTTACATCTTTAGGCAACTCATTTACATAAGTAATAGAGAAGAATTCAAAAGCAAAGATAATACAACCTATTATAACTATAACTAGTGATATAAGTAATGTAATCATTACCCTTTTATAGTTATTCTTATGATTAATAACAAAGTTAAGTGGTACTTCAAAACATAATGCACTGATTATTATACCTGCAATTGTCCATAAAAGTATTCCTACTATAGGTAATCCCTTTATAACAAATAATACTTCAAAGCCTAACATAACAGCAAGGACTACTATACATATAAGTGGTGCGAAAAGAAATAAAACTACAAAGAACTTAATAATATAAATAATTATCTTAGCAAGTAATCTTGTTAAAGAATTACTATTACTACTAGCATCTTTAATAATAACCTTCTCTACTTCTTCTACTCTTTTCTCTTTAACTTTTGCAACTATCTCTTTATCAGTATCTTCTTTAATCTTAATTCTATCTAAATATTTAATTTTTAAGACATAGGCAAAAATAACGATAGCGAAGACACTATATAATATATCTACTATTAACCTAAATAATGTATTTAATGTAGGTCCTACATAAGTAATACCTTCTAAAAGATTAGTACCTATTAAGTTTTCTATAATGTCTTTAGGAATAGTACCTACTATAATAATTATTACTAAAAGAAATACTGTTACTAAAAACTCTATTATCTCTTTAAAGCTCATACTTTCAAATAAACATACAATCTTTTTCATTAAAGTATTAAACTTATCTAAGATATCTTTAGTATTAATAGATGCTTCTTTATCAGGACTATCTATATCTACATCTCCATTTACTAACGTATCCATATCGACATTAAATATCTTACAAATAGATATTAATTTATCCATTTCAGGATAACTTGCCCCACTTTCCCATTTAGATACAGATTGTCTTGTAACATCAAGCTTTTCAGCTAGAGCTTCTTGACTCATATTTTCTCTTTTTCTTAACTTTTGCAAATTACTAGCAAAAAACATATTTCTCACCTCGTGTTAAATTTATCAAAAATACCGGTTGCGTCCCACCAATTTTCAGTTAATTTATGTAAATTTTTAGTTGCATCAAAGAAAAAAGACTAGTTTTTACTAGTCCCTTGGTAACCAAGATACTATTTCATCTAGATTATGGTAACCTACTTCTTTTTTAACTAAAGTACCATTTCTATATACTTCTATAGTTGGCACACTCATAATACCATGAGCTCTTGTTAAGTCATCAAACTGGTCTATATCTACTTTAACAACTTTAATTCTTGGAAACTTCTCAGCTATTTCTTCTAATACTGGACTTAACATCTTACATGGTCCACACCAAGTAGCAAAGAAATCTACTAGAACATCTCCTTCTTTAATTAACTTTTCAAAATCACTTACATCTTCTAAATAATTCATTTTTCTTCCTCCTATCTATATTTATCTACTACACCATCAAGACCACTAATATCATCAAGTTTACCTGTTTCTTTAACATTATCTATAAACTCTACTGATACTGTCTTATATTTTAGCATAATATCTATAACTTTTAAATCATTAGTATTTCTATCGTCCTTGCTAGATAGACTTAGGACATCATCTATTGCATAGTTAAGTCCACCTAAGCAATCTTTAAGTACTGGGGTATCATTAACAATAAACTGTCTTACACCAGAGGACATAAATAACTCACTACCACTCATAGGTATAGCAATGACATTAAGAATTATAAACATTAAGATATAACCTTCTAATAGTCCTACTACAAATCCTAATAATTTATTAGGTAGAGCAAGTATAATTGTGGCATTAATAATCTTACTAAATATACCTGTAACATCTACTAGTATTTGTAATATTAATCTAAATATTATAACTAATATAAGAAATGCTAATAATTGATAAAATATAATATTTAAACTAATTAAATTACCTAAAGGTATTTTAAAATTAAAAAATGGTAAATAGGTACAAAAGAAACTAGCAATGAAATCTTTTAAAAAGAAAGATAAAGCAAACACAACTATCGTTCCTACAATTATAACAAGTTCTTTAAGAATTCCTCTTTTACTACCTAAGACTCCACAAAGTAAAATAAGCAATACTATAACTACACTAAATATATTTGGGCTCATAAAACCACACTCCTTCTATATTTATTATAAACTATATTTTAAAACTATGCTATAATATTTTGTAAGAGGTGTAAAGTATGAACGTTGTTATAAAAGTAAATGATGAAGTTAAACAAAAAATGATAGAGTATTATAAGGATAAAATGCGAGATAAAAAGATTCCTTATGTCATCTTTCAAGCGAAAGATGAAGATACTGTTATTACAATGTATGAATCTGGTAAAGTTATGTTTCAAGGAGTGTCAGCTGATGTAGATGCTAGTATGTGGGGTACTATATTAAGTAATACAAAAGAGGAAAAAGAAAAACAGAAAGAAAAAGATTCTATATATCATAATTGTTCTTCTGTTGGAAGTGATGAAGTAGGAACAGGAGACTACTTTGGCCCTATTGTGGTAACGGCAACATATGTAAGTAAGGATAATGTAAAATACTTAGAAGATTTAGGAATAAGAGATTCTAAAAAACTAACTGATGACTTTATTTTAAAAGTAACTCCAGAACTTATTAAAAAGATTCCTTATCGTAGTTTAATTTTAACTAATAAAGAATATAATGAAAAGTATAGTAAAGATATTAATATGAATAAGATTAAAGCCATTATGCATAACAAAGTACTTTATCAAATAATGACGGAATTAAAACCAGAAGTTGACTATATTATTGTCGATGAATTTGCAAGAGAAGCTAGATACTATGATTATATTAAAGATGTTCCTAACATTCAAAGAGGAATTACTTTCGTTCAAAAAGCAGAAGATAAGAATTTAGCAGTTGGAGCAGCATCTATTATTAGTAGATATATATTTCTAAAAGAGTTTGACAAACTATGCGATGAAGTAGGCCTACCTCTTCCTAAAGGAGCAGGTCCTGAAGTTGATAAAGTTGGGGAAGAACTTGTTAATAAATATGGCGAAGAAAAGTTAAAAGATGTTGCAAAATATAATTTTAAGAATACTCAGAGAATATTAAAGACTCTTATATTTTAAATAATACTTAAATAACACATAGAAGCAAATCTATGTGTTATTTATTTCTAATCCAAATATACACTTATCATATAGAAAAGGAATTATTTTCTCTTTCTTACCAGTATTATAATATTCTGTTAATAGTTTATTAAATTTATTTATATCATCTTCCTTAACAGAAATAATACCACAACCATTACTTATAAGAAGCTTGTTAGCAACTAAGATAGCAGTTCTTTTATTCCCATCCCAAAATATTTGACTTCTCATCAAATGGAGCATAAGATTTAAACTTCTACTAGTTATATTCTCTTCTTTTAAAATCTCGTTTATATTTGTAATAACATCTTCTCTATTAGGAATATCAGGAATATAGGCTACTCCATTTATACCAACTTTACCTGTTCTTAAAACACCCCATTCTAAAGATTCATTTCTTGACACAAAAGAATTTACTTTGCATATAAAATCAAGTGTAATATCAGTATCTATATTAGAAATAGTAAAATTCCAAGCATCCCTCAGATTTAAAATGCAATTTATTTCATCCAATCGTAAACTAGGAACATTTACTCCTTCCAAAACTTTCTTAGTATCTTCATAAGTTATATTAATTTCTTCAAGTCTAGCACTATTATAGATATTAGAAGCAAGCATTTTTCTCGCTAAAGATAAATTATATTCTTTTGTTAAATGATATTTATCATACATATAAATCACTTCTTTTTTCTAAACTATAACTAATTCTGTTTTAAACTCTTCTATTAAATTATTAATATCTTCTTCCGGTATTCTAGTCTTTTTACACTCTTTCAATAAGATACAAGCCTTAATCGCTTCCCTACAAGATATTATATTCTTTTCTTTTAACAATCTAATAATTTTTAAAGTTCTAATTACTTTTACACCATTTTCAAGAGAATATTTTCTTAACCTATCATCTCCTGTTGCAAGTACCCCATCATTATCTCTTGCAAGTATATAATTAATTACATCATATATAGATAATTTATTTTCTTTACTAGCCAAGGTACTTACTTCAATTAATTGTTCTTCTGTTATCTTGAGTGTTTTAAATTTATTAATTATTTCTAAATTACCAGTTTTAAAGTTGACTTCATCAGTTTTAACTAAATCACTTATATAAACATTATCTAAGCTTACAAACTTATCTAAAATATTTGCATTACTTAAATCTGTTATTATGTTAGTATCAGTAACTATAATCTTCTCTGTTATACTCATCAGCTGATACCCCCAAAAGTTCGCAAGCTTTATTTAAAGTGATAATACCATTTGCTTTTAATTTATGAACAATTCGTTTAAAGCCATATGATATTTCAGGTATTATAGGATTAGGATCATTTTTACCTATATTTTTACTTATAAATATGTTTAATTTTTTATATAAGTATTCATTAATAATATTTAAATCTTTTAGTCTATATACAATTGCTGCATAACTAACTTTATATTCATTTTTAAAAGCATTTAACTCATAAAAACTTATTTTTTTTCTTAGTGAACCAAACTCATTTATAATCGCTTCTTTAGGCATTAGTAAAGCACTTGCGAAACGATTTGCAAGTTTTTCTGCATCTATTTTTTCATTTTTAATATCTAATATTAAATGACCTAGTTCGTGTGCAATAGTAAATCTTTGTCTTGCTCCATCAGTTATACCATCTAATAAAACAATAACAGGAACTCCTTCAACAATTTCGCTTAATCCATCAAAATCACTAAAACGATTATCATAATTTTTTACTTGAATTATAATAATACCTAAGTTCTCTAATATATTAATTAAGTCTGAAATTGGCTGTCTATTAGATATTTCAATAAAATTTCTAAACTTCTCCGCTGCTTTTTCAGCATCATTAAAATCATTACATGAATATTTCTTAAGTTTAAAAGTATTACTATTTACATTACTTAAATCAAGAACTTCTAAATATTTAGAAACTTCTTCTAATATTAATTGTTTTAAAAGCTCTAAATTTCCACCAGCTAACCTTTTTTTCTTTCTAAAAGATGTAAATTCCATTTTAGGAGTCTTATATACTTTAATTAAATCAATAGTTTTAACTTTATAAGCATTAGCAAATTCTATTAGTTTAGATGAATTAGGTACTATATCACCTTTCTCATATTTTGAAATAGCAGTAGAAGACATATTAAGAAGTTTACCTGCTTCTTTAAGAGAAAGATTTTTTAATAATCTTATTTTTTTTAAATTTCTTCCAATTTCATTCATAATCCTCACCTCTTTTATAGTTTATATTTTATCATCAGAAAGAATATTTGTAAACTAAAATTTCAAAAAAAGAAGAGTCCAAGTTCTCTCCTAAAAATCACAGTTACCAGGTGTTCTTGGATATGGTATAACATCTCTTATATTTTCAACGCCTGTTAAATATATTAAAAGTCTCTCAAATCCCATACCGAATCCTGAATGAACACAACCACCATATTTACGTAGGTTAATGTACCAGTCAAGTTCTTCCTTATCCATACCTAACTCATCCATACGAGCGACTAATTTGTCATAATCTTCTTCTCTTTGACTACCACCCATTATCTCTCCCGCACCAGGTACTTCTAAGTCTACTGCTGCAACAGTCGCTCCATCAGAATTTTGTTTCATATAAAAAGCTTTAATATCTTTAGGCCAGTCGGTAATAAATACTGGTCCATCAAAATATTCTGTAATATATTTTTCGTGTTCTTTAGCGATATCTTCTCCTTGTTTTGGTTCAAACTCCCATTTAACATCTGCTTTTTGTAATATGTCTATAACTTCTTTATGAGTAATTCTAGTAAATTTAGATTTAACTAATTTAGTAAGTTTATCAAGTAGTCCTTTTTCTACAAACTTATCTAAGAATTCCATTTCATCTTTACAATGTTCTAATACATAACTAACAACATATTTTAACATCTCTTCCATTATTTCCATATCGCCTTCTAGATCACAAAAAGCAATCTCAGGCTCTATCATCCAAAACTCATTAGCATGTACTTTAGTATTAGAGTTCTCTGCTCTAAATGTAGGACCAAAAGTATATGTTTTTTTGTAAGCTAAAGCGAATGTCTCTGCTTCTAATTGCCCAGATACTGTTAAAGATGCAGGCTTAGAGAACATATCTTTACTATAATCTACTTTTCCATCTGCTTTTGGAACATCCTCTAAATCAAAACATGTAACATGAAACATCTCACCTGCTCCTTCACAGTCACTTGCAGTTATTAATGGAGCATGAAAGTAAACATAGCCTCTATCTTGGAAATATTTATGGATAGCATAAGCTGCTACACTTCTAACTCTAAATACCGCTTGAAATAAGTTAGTTCTAGGTCTAAGATATGCTTGTTCTCTTAAAAACTCTCTTGAATGTTTCTTAGGTTGTATTGGATAGTCTTCAGGACACTCTCCTAATAACAAAACTTCTCTAGCTTGTATTTCAAAAGGTTGCCCTTCTTTAGGTGATTTAACAACCATTCCCTTTACTCTAATTGCACTTCCAACATGATATTTTTGTATTTCTTCAAAATCTTCTAACTTATTATCATAAACAACTTGTATATGTTTAAAACAAGTACCATCAGAGAAATCTATAAAACCAAACTCTTTTTGTTTACGATGATTTCTAATCCATCCTTCTAATGTAACTTCTTTATCCATGTATTCATCAATACTATCATATAATTCTTTTGCATCAATTGCCATAATTAATCCTCTCTTTCTTTATTAGTATAACACTATTAAAGAATTTATACTACTAACGAATTTTAATATGGGCTTCTCTTAATTGATGCTCAGTTACTTCAGTAGGAGAACCCATAAGTAAATCTGTACCATTTGCAGTCATTGGGAAAGCGACTGTTTCTCTAATACTATCTTCATTTAATAATAACATCAACATTCTATCAATTCCAGGAGCCATACCAGCATGTGGAGGAGCTCCATACTGAAAAGCTTCATATAGTGCACTAAATCTTTTCTTAAGTTCATCTTCTCCGTATCCTGCGATAGAAAAGGCTTTTCTCATAATATTTAAATCATGATTACGAACTGCCCCACTAGCAAGTTCAATACCATTACATACAAAGTCATATTGATAAGCGATTATATCTTCAGGTTTCTTAGATTCTAAGCTTTCAAGACCCCCTTGAGGCATACTAAATGGATTATGCATAAAGTCATACTTTTCTTCTTCTTCACTCCACTCATACAAAGGAAAATCTTTAATTATACAGAAAGAATATTCATTTTCATCAATAAGTCCTAGTTTTCTACCTAACTCATCACGAATTAAACTAGCATACTGATAAGCTTTACTTCTATCAGCAATAAAGAAAATAACATCTCCAGGTTTTAAGTCTCCTATATCTATTAAATCATCTCTTTCATCTTCTGTTAAGAACTTATCAATAGGTCCTGCAAAAGACATATCATCATTTACTTTGAAATAACCAATACCAGGCATTCCAATACTATTAGCATATTCAACTACTTCATTAAACCAAGAGTTAGATTTAGAAGCAATACCTTCAACGACAATTCCCTTAACAGTAACTCCTCTAAAAGGTCTAAAACTAGTTTCTTCAAATACTTCTGTTAAATCAATTAATTCTAAAGGATTTCTTAAATCTGGTTTATCAGTACCAAATCTTTCCATAGATTCTTTATAACTAAGTCTTGGAAAAGGTTTAGCAGTTATTTTCTTATTACCACCAAATTTCTTAAAAATTTTATAAAAAACATCTTCTCCTATTTCTAATACATCCTCTTCTGTTGCAAAAGCCATTTCAAAATCTAATTGATAAAATTCACCATAAATTCTATCACTTCTAGCATCCTCATCTCTAAAACATGGAGCGATTTGAAAATATCTATCAATTCCTCCACACATTAATAATTGTTTAAATTGTTGAGGAGCTTGAGGAAGGGCATAAAACTTGCCATGATATTTACGAGATGGCACAATAAAGTCCCTCGCTCCTTCAGGAGAAGATGCCGTCAAAATTGGAGTTTGAATTTCCACAAATTCATACTCCTTCATAATTTCTCTGATATAATCAATTACTTGACTTCTAAACATAATATTATTTTTTACTTTAGGATTTCTTAAGTCCAAATAACGATATTTTAGTCTTACATCTTCTGCTACTTCTTTTGAAGTAATAACTTCAAAAGGTAAAATATTCTTACTCTTATTTAATACCTCTAACTTATCAACTAATAATTCAATAGTACCTGTAGATATTTTTTCATTGTAGTCATCTTCATCTCTTTTACGAATAGTTCCTTCTATCGTAATACTAGATTCTCTAGTAATCCCTTCAAAAATAGAATCATCATTACTAACAACTTGTAAAACACCTGATGAATCTCTTAAATCAAGAAATAATACTCCACCATGATCTCTGATATTTTCTACAAAGCCTGAAACACGTACTAATTTACCACTATCAGTTTCAGTTAACTCAATACACATATGAGTTCTATATTTATTTGCCTTCATCTTGTTTTCTCCTTTCTAATTCTTCTTTAATAATTTCTAAAGACATATTAGGATTAGCTTGACGATTTGTTTTAGCCATAACTTTTCCAATAAAGAAGTTATATACATAAGTATTACCTTCATCTATATATTGTCTTACTTGACTAACGTTTTCATCCATTACTTCTCCTATTATTTTTAATAATTCTTCTTTATCATTTATTTGATGTAAATTTTGTTTTTTAATTATCTCATTAGGGTCTATTTTTTTATCTATTGCTTGATATAAAATCTTTTTACCATGATCTAAAGATATTTCTTTATTTTTAACCTTATCAACTATACCACTTAGCATTTTAGGGGTAATAAATAACTCTTTAAGTTCTATATCTAGTTTTTTTATTGTCGACAAAATCGCACTAGTTACAAAGTTAACAGTAAGTTCTATATCACTTCCATAAGATAATACTTCTTCAAAATAATCACTAATATCTTTTTTAGCAGATAGTACTCCTGCATCATATTCTGATAAATGATATTTATCTATATATTTTTCGTATCTTTCTAATTTTAACTCTGGAATTTCTTTTCTTAATTCATCATAAAACTCTTTAGTTAATTTAACTGGAGGAATATTAGGTTCAACAAAATATTTATAATCAATAGCATCAACTTTTTCACGCATTGAATATGTTTTACCATCTTCTGCTATTCTTCTAGTTTCCTGAACAACTTGACCTCCTTTTTCTAATAATTCTGTTTGTCTTTTAATCTCATATTCTATCGCTGCTCTTACATTAGTAAAAGCATTAATATTTTTCATCTCTACTTTAGTACCAAATTCTTTATCAGTATCTTTCATAACAGAAATATTAACATCACATCTCATCTGTCCATAGTTACTACGGGCTTCACTTACTCCTAAAAATAAGAAAACATCACGTAAATCTTCTAGGAAAGTAACCGCTTCATCGGCACTCTCAAGGCAAGGTTCTGTAACTATTTCAATTAAAGGGATACCACTTCTATTATAATCAATTAAGGAATAATTACTAAAGTGATCTAAAGAGGCAGTATCTTCTTCTAAGTGTAATTGATGTATTAATACTCTTTTTTTCTTACCATTAACTAAGATATCTAAATAACCATTTTTTCCCATAGGTTTTGTAACTTGAGTAATTTGATAACCTTTAGGTAAATCAGGATAAAAGTAGTTCTTTCTATCAAAAATAACTTCATCTGGGTTTTCACAGTGTAAAGCCATTGCTGTCTTTAAAGCTTTTCTTACAGCTTCTTTATTAGGATAAGGTAAAATACCTGGTAATCCCAAATCAACTGTTGAAACATGAATATTGGGTGTTTCTGTAAATTTATTAGGAGATGATGAAAAGTTTTTAGATTTAGTATCTAATTCACAATGTACTTCTAAACCAATTACTGCTTTATACATGTCTATCACCTGCTTTCATTCCTTTAAGCCCTGTAATATCTTCTATTTCTTTGGCAATATGTAAGACGATATCATCTTCCATTACTCTTCCTGTAATATTTACACCTACTGGCATCTCATTAACAAAAGTAAAAGGAATAGTAATAGAAGGGAAACCTCCAAAGTTACCAATTGCCATATGGTTTTCTAAGATAACCTGTTGATCTGATACTTGTTCAGATGATTTATCAAAAGATGGAGCCCCTTTACCGCTTGCAGGAAGAATAATACCATCATAATCTTTAAATATTTCATTAACTCTATCTACTATTAATCGACGTACACGACAAGCATTTAAGAAGAGTTTTTCTTGATTTTCTTTTTGTAAAATATAACTTCCTAAAACAAAACGTCTTTTAATTAATTCAGAAAAGCCTTTAGTTCTTGCAGAAAACATAATCTCATCAATACTATTTCCTTCTCCTCTTGGGCCAAACTGAATACCTGTTAAATTTGCATTATTACTGGTAGCTTCAGCGCAGCTAATAATCATATAGGTTGGATATATTGCTTCTAATAACTTCTTATCAATAGATACTCCATCTACTTCAAAACCTTTAGATTTACATTCATCTATTAACTTATGAAATTCCGTTAAAGTCTTTATTACTTCAGAATCTTTATATTCATTAACATCACATATTTCTTTAATATAGCAAAGTTTTTTATGTGTAAGTGGCTTATTTAACTCATTCTTATAACTTTTACCATCATCTTTTAAAGCTGTCATATCATAACCATCAGGGCCTTTAATAACATCAGTAACAATTGCAGCATCTTCTACACTTCTAGTAAAGACTCCTACATGATCTAAACTTGAAGCGAAAGCGAATAGACCATAACGAGATATTCTTCCATAAGTAGGTTTAAAACCAACTACTCCACCAAAAGATGCAGGTTTACGAATAGAGTCTCCAGTATCAGAACCAATTGCAAAAGGAACAATACCTAAAGCAACGGCAGCAGCACTACCAGCAGATGAACCACCAATTAAACGATTAGAATCCCAAGGGTTTCTAACAACTCCTGTAGCAGCAGTAGTACCAGTACCTCCCATAGCAAGTTCATCTAAAGTCGTTTTACCTACTAGTACTGCTCCTGCATTTTTTAATTTACGATATACTGTTGCATCATAAACAGGAACATAATCTTTTAAAATATTAGATGAAGCGGTTGTTAGAATATTAGAAGTAGAGATATTGTCTTTTAAAGCATAAGGAATGCCTTTTAAAATACTGTCAGCTCTTCTTTTTATTTTATATTTATCAATAATTGTTACAAAAGAATTATATTTATCTTGCTCTTGTTTCGCTTTTTTAACTGCTTCTTCAAATAATTCTTCGCTACTAACTTTAGCTTCATCTAACTCTTTCCTTAACTCAGTTATCATTCTTCCACCACCTTTGGTACTTTTACTTGATCATTTACTTGATGTTTTGTATTAGCAAGAACTTCTCCTACAGTAAGATAATCACCCACTTCATCATCTCTTAAACTTCTATCTTTCAATAAAAATGGAAAAGTCATAGGCTCTACTTCATGTAAGTTAGGAATTTTATCTATTATATCCATCTGTCTTAAAATAACATCAAATTCCTTTTGTAAAGTTTCGTACTCTTCTTCATTCATATCAAACATCAATTTTTTAGCATATTCTTTTAACTTATCCTTTTCTATCATATCTATCCCTCCTATTTTTTATATACAAGACTTTTTTCTTTCTCTGGTATAGTCATAACTTCCGCACTTCTTCCTATAGTTGCAAGAAAATAAAAGCATTCACGTAATGGCATAAATATACTCATACCATTATATAATGGATGAAAAGCTATTTCATCAGCTTCTAATAAGTCTTCATCTATAATTAACTTAATCTCTTTATTTTCGTCATATATAAGGTTAAATATGGAAACATTACCAGGGGTTGCATTAATTAAGCTCTCCATATCACTAGGACTAACAAACTCTAATTTACGACAATCTAGTTCTTCTTTTAAAGCTTTTAAATCTACTTGTTTAGAACTATCTGTTATCACTAGATATTTCTTCTTTTCTCCTTTTCTTTCTTGTACTAGTAAATGTTTACCTACAGCATAGTCATCTCCTAAATAATCATTCCATCTACTATAGTCAACACAACCAGTCGCTTCTTTATGTCTGATACAATAATCATATTGTATCCCTTTTCTTTCTAATGTATCACAAAATTGAAAAGCTTTCTTAGTCATCTCAATACGATGAGATTCCTCTTTAGATAATCTAAAACTTTTAGATAATTTATCATACATTCCTAATTCATACATAAAAATCATCCTCTCTAATAAATAATAAAAGACTAGTCCGATACCATAATACTTATAGTACTATGGGACGAAACTAGTCTTCCGCGGTGCCACCCAATTTATTATAAAGGAATTATTTACTTTATAATCACTTTTTTCGATTCTATCAAATCTAGCAAATGTAACGGTCTGCACCCGGCTTAGTCTACTTAATTTCTTTAAGCACTCCGAAATGTTATTCGCTATTCGTCTTTACTTGTTTACACCAAACACAAGCTCTCTTTTAAAGATTAGAAATAGTTACTTCTTTTCATCAAAGTTTTGATGTTATTAATATACTATTATTTTACGCACTTGTCAAACATTTTATTCTATTTTTGCCTATTTTTTTATTTTAGCAATACCTAATTTATCAGTAGCAAAGGATTTTACCTCTTCAATATCCGTAGTTACATTATTAAATGGTAAAGACTCTAGTATTATATCTTGATACTCTCTACATCTAGGATCAAGTATTGAAACAATACCTTTATCTGTAGAACTTCTAATAAGTCTTCCTGCCCCTTGTTTTAATTTAATTATCATCTCTGGTAAATATACTTCTCTAAAACCATTAGAGAAATGACTAGCTTTTTCTTCTATAATAGGATTAACTACTGGGAAAGGCAACTTTGTAATAATAACATTTTCTAAGGCCTCTCCCTTTATATCTATTCCTTCAAAGAAAGAACCTGTTGCAAATAATACAGAATGTTCATCTTCCTTAAATCTTGTCTTTAAAGTATCTGCACTAACATCATCAGTCTGTAACATAATATTAAAGTCATGATTATTCATGGTAACTTTACTATACACTCTTTTCATATCTTCTTTTGACGTAAATAGTACTAAACTTCTACCTTCAGTAATATTAATTAATTCATCTACTTTAGTAGCAAGAATATCTAAATATAGTTCTCTATCTGAACTCTTAGGAGATATACAGTCATTACATAAATATAAAAGAGCATTATTATCATAATCAAAAGGAGACTCACCAGGATATTCTTTAATAATTGGAACACCATTTATTCTATTAAGTCCTAAGTTATTGGCAAAATAGTTATAATCTCCATCACCAGTTGTCATAGTAGCAGAAGTGAATACTTTACCATAATTATTATTACTTAAAAGTCTAGAAGCTTCCTTATATATAGCTTTTCTAACATAATCTAAGGTTATATGATCTTTAGTATTAGGAAGAAAGCTTACCCAATATATATTTTCACTATTATCACTAATTAAATCTTTAAAGATATTAACATTGTCTTTTAAGGCATTGATAGTACCTATTAATCTTTTATCTAAATATTTATAATTACTTGCTTCACTAATAAGACTATCTAGTCTACTAGTTAAATTAACTATTTCTTCTTTTAAAGAAGAAGATACATCAAACCCACTAGTTTCTTCATCAAAAACATCTATATTTTCTTTAGCATTTTTACGATATTTATATTTAGCTTTCGTACTAATCATTCTAAAAACTTTATTCAAAGATTCTATAATAGGATTATTTTCATAACCATCAAGACTATCATCATCATTTATCATAAACTCTATCTTTAATATTAAAGCTTCTAATTTACTTTTAGAAATACTATTCTTGTATGAGTTCCTAATCTTTTCTTCCAAGTTATGAGCTTCATCTACCACTAATATAGAAGGGTCCTGTAAAATTAAATCATTGTTATCTCTTTTTAGTGATTCTGTTAATAAATCATGATTACAAATAACATATTTAGATTCTGGCCATTTTTCACGTTTTAAAATATACTCACAATTTCTTTTATATATACAGCTATTACAATTTACATAATTAATATTAATTCTCTTCCAAACATAGTTTGGAATATCTTGATACTCTTCTTTATCAATATGTCCTGCATTAACTTTTTTCTCTAATTCTTTTAGATTTTTATCTTCATCATGATGTCTAATATAATCTTCAAGACGTTTTTTACAAATAAAGTTATTACGACCTTTAGCAATGGTAATAGGAATATCTACTCCCAACATTTTAGATAACTTCTCTATTTCTGTTTTTAATTGTTCTTGTAGAGCAATAGAAGAAGTAGATATTAAAAATCCTTTAAAATTATCTTTATCTTTACTGGCATATAACAAAGGCACTAAATAACCCCAAGATTTACCACTACCTACTCCTGCTTCCATCAATAATATTTCTTTATTTTTAATAGCATCTACTATATCTAAAGCCATAGTATGTTGAATAGGACGATATTCTAATGTTTCATTATCATGTAAATTTTCAAAAAAGGAATCTACTTCTTCATATAATTTAGGATCAAAGTTAACTTTTTCTTTCCAAATACTCATAACCAAACCACCCCTCTTAAGTAGTGTTATTATACCATATTTTAGACTAAAAGTAAAGAAAAAGGCTCTTGCATTAAAGTTACTTATGTGATAAGATGTATATGTAAGAAAAATTTTCATACACTATAAAAGGAACACTTAATATTCGCTTGTTGAGTGTACCCCTATTTTTTTAGTAAGAGCCACCTAAACCATAGCTAAGTTAGGTGGTTTCTATCATCTTAGAGAAAGTATTGCGAGTAACAGCAAGATATCTTGAAGAAACAACATAATTACTAGAGAAAAAATTAAAGAATCTTTCTTGTTCATTATAAGCCTCCTCGTATAATGTAGTTAAGATATTTTTTAACTGCATTTTTCATTTGTATTTTTGTTAAGAGATATCTAAAAACTAATTATTTGTAGATTAATAAATCTATATTATAATGTCTGTAGAGATAGAGTGGTTTTAGTGGCCTCCTTGAACATTTGGTTCTTAAGAAAGACTAAAGCCTCTTCTTTACAAATTGGATATTAATAAGTTGTATAAGGACTAGATTGTTATCTTTTGCCTTTTATTGCGAGGTTATATCTTTGTAAAGGTATTGAGGGCATTGCCTCTATCTTAAATATCAAGAATTGGGGTTGATTTTATGAATTATTATTTAGGCATTGATATTGCCAAAACTAATCATGTTGCCTCTTTAATTAACAATAATGGAGACGTTGTTATAAGGGCAATTAAATTTACTAATAGTAAAGAAGGTTTTAACAAACTCTTGGCTACTATTCAGGATAAACTTAAAGATTTAAGTAATATCGAAGTTGCAATGGAAGCGACTGGACATTACTGGTTAAGCTTATATTCTGCTTTAACTGATAATGACTTTCCTGTATCTGTTTATAATCCTTATCAAATTAAATCTTATAGAGGAGCTTATAATAATAGAAAACAAAAGAATGATATTATTGATTCTATTATTATTGCTGACTATCTAAGAGTCTTTGGCTCTAAAGATTCTAAATTGCCTGAAGATAACTTACTTTCTTTGAAACAATTAACTCGTTTTAGATCAAATATTGTTACTAATGTTGCTTCTTTAAAAGTTCAAGTTATTGGTTTATTAGATAAGGTTTTTCCAGAATACAAGAAACTGTTTTGTGATACCTTTGGTGTGACTTCTAAACAATTACTTTTAACTTGTCCAACTCCTGATGACATTATCAAGATTTCTACTACTAAATTATCTAATTTATTATCTAAGTATTCTAAGGGTAAATTTAATAAAGATACTGCTCTTCACATTAAAGATGTTGCTAAATCTTCATTTGGTATTAAATTCACTACTGATGCTTGTTCCTTTGAAATTAAACAACTTATCAATCAAATTATCTTTTTAGAAAACCAAATTGATGAAGTTGATAAACAAATCAAAGAACTTTATGATAAATTAGATAATCATCTTTTATCAGTTCCTGGTATTGGTAATACTATTGCGCCTATTATTTTAGCCGAAATTGGTGACATTAATAACTTTGACAAACCTAGTAAACTGATTGCTTTTGCTGGTGTTGACCCTTCTGAAAATCAATCTGGTAATAAACTCTCTACTAACGATAAAACTTCTAAACGAGGTTCTCCTTATCTTCGTCATGCGATTTATAATGCAAGTTTAGTTGCAATATCAAATGAACCAGAATTAAGAGCTTATTATGATAAGAAAATATCAGAGGGTAAACACCATTTTGTTGCCTTAGCAGGCATTAGTCGTAAACTTCTAACAATAATCTACTATATTCTTAAAGAAGATAGAGACTACATTAGATACGACCATATTAGAGACAACAACAACTAAATTTTTAAAGAATGATGTCTTTAGTCGTTTTTGTCATGTCTTAATTTTATCAATTCTATATTTTTAAACTTTTTCATAAAAAATTGTTAATTTAGGCTTGACTTATATATAGTTGTCTTTCTGAGGCTTCACCCAACTATTAAATGTTCCTATAAATATAGTATCATATTGATTTCTAGATAGCAAGAAAAAAAGTAATAAAAAAGTTACGAATTTTCGTAACTTTTTCTCTATAAATTTAATCATTATTTTTAGTAAATCTTGTAAATCTATCTATCTCGCTATCATCTAAATCTGTTTTAGATAAAGATTCAAATAATTTCTTTTGGTCTCTTGATAACTTCCTAGGAGTAACCACTTTAAAGATAACATACATGTCTCCTACTCTTCTACTAGTAGAATCTTTTATACCTTTACCTTTAAGTCTTTGTTTATCTCCACTATCAGTACCTCCTGGTATAGTTAATTTAACATTACCATAGATTGTAGGTATTTCTTTTTTACAGCCAAGTACTGCCTCAGCCATATTAATAGGTACCTCTAGATAAATATCAAGACCATCTCTTTCATAATATTTATGTTCTTTAATATGGAACTCTAAGTATAAATCACCTGATGAACCACCATTTTCTCCAGCATGACCTCTACCTGGCACTCTTAGTCTTTCACCATTATCAATACCACTTGGTACATTTACAGTGATAGTTTTATGAGATTTAACTTGTCCTTTACCACGACACTTACTACAAACTTCTTTATAAGTCTTACCTTTACCATTACATTCTGGACAAGTTGTTTTAGTCATGAATGAACCAAGGATTGTTCTTTGTTCACTGGTAATAGTTCCACTACCATGACATCTTTTACAAGTCTCTTCGTGGGAGCCACCCAAACCACTACATTTATCACACTCTGTAACTACATCTAAGTCAAAATCTTTCTCACAGCCATAGATAGCTTCTTCAAAAGAAAGTTCTACTTGCATTAAGATATCACTACCTCTTCTTGCTCTACTACCACGGCTTCTACTACTAGAGCCACCAAAACCAAATCCACCACCGAACAAGTCATCAAAGATATCTCCTAAATCACTTGCATCAAATCCAAATCCTGCTCCATTAAAACCACCAAAGCCAGCTCCTCCTGATGCTCCAGGACCATTCACACCAGCATGACCAAATTGGTCATATTGACGACGTTTATTATCATCACTAAGTACAGAATATGCTTCTTGTACTTCTTTAAACTTCTCTTCCGCATTTTCTTCTTTACTTATATCTGGATGATATTTCTTAGCAAGCTTTCTAAAAGCACTTTTTATCTCGTCTTTAGTAGCATTCTTAGAAACACCTAACACTTCATAATAGTCTCTTTTAGTTGCCATATACTACACCTTCCTTCTAATATAGACTTATTAGTTATTTAAAGATATAAATTTATCTAAAGTCTCTTTAAACATTTCCATCGCAGAATCTATTACTTTAGTATCAGTTAAATCTATATCAATAATTTTCAATACTTCTAAAGGATAATCTCTTCCTCCACTCTTTAAAAACTCTAAATATTTTTCTTTAAAGTTAGGAGTATTATTTAAAATATTTTTAACAATATAACTTGCTATAGATAAACCAGTTGCATACTTATAAACATAAAATGGTGTATAGAAATGTGGTATTCGCAAAAGTTCATATCTAACTTCATCATCTACTACGACATTAGGACCAAAATATAATTTATTTAATTCATAATAATAGTTACAAATGCCATCACTAGTTAATACCTCATTCTTATCAGTTAACTCATGAATATATTTTTCAAATTCTGCAAACATAGTTTGTCTAAAGACTGTCGCTTTAAATAAATCAAGTCTTTCATTTAAGATAAATAATCTCTCATCTTTACTCTTAGCATTATCTTCCATATAGTATGAAAGCAATAACTCATTTACAGTTGATGCTATTTCTGCTAAAAATATTGGATAACCTGAGGTCTCATAAGAATTATAGTGATTAGAAAAATATGTATGCATAGAATGTCCTAATTCATGAGCAAGTGTTGATACATCATTATATTCACCTACATAATTAAGTAAAACAAATGGTTTCGTATCATAACTTCCACTTGAATAGGCTCCACTTCTTTTATTTAAATTAGGATATTTATCAATATAGCCTTCTTTAAAGGCTTTATCAAGCTCTCTACTATACTCATCTCCTAAAACACTTAAAGCCTCTTTTACTAATCGTTCTCCCTCTTCAAAACTATATTTTTTCTCTATATTTTTAACTGTACTAACATAACCGTCATATAAATGGAATTCATCTAAGCCAAGTATTTTTTTCTTTACATCAAAGTATTTATAAAGACTAGGTAGATTATCATGTACTACTTTAATCAAGTTATCATAAAGCTTAGTAGGAATAAAATCATTAAAAAGACTTGCTTCCATACTTGAATTATATTTTTTTAATTTACTTGATACTGATAAAGCTTCACAAGTAGCTGCTAATGTTGATGTTAAAGTATTTTTAAAGTTACCATACACTTTATGATAATTAATAAAAGCTGCTTTTCTAACCTCTCTATTTTTAGAACTCAAATAAGTACTATAATTACTAGAAGTAAGTTCTACTTCCTTACCATTCTCATCTTTAATATTTCCAAACCTCATATCTGTATCCATTAAGAAGTCTGCTGTATCACTACTACTATCTAACACTTTAGAAAAAGCTGTTATAATATGTTCTTCTTCTTTAGATAAAGTATGTTCTTTATATCTTAAAATATCTAATATTTGATGTCTAAAATCAAGAAGTTCTTTTTCTTTATCTAAATATCCTATAATAGTATCTTTATCTTGCTCTAAAATCATAGGAACTACGAAAGATGTCGCCTCACCATAAGACTGATATAAATTATTAATATTACCATAAAGTTCTTGATAAGTAGAGTTTCCTGTATCTTCATCATATTTACGAGCAGCATAAGTATATAACTTTGCTATTAATCTAGATGTCTTACTATCTATTAGCAAGAACTCTTTAAAAGATGTACTACTGTTTAAAAATGTATCTTGCATATCTCTTAATTTATCTATATTATTTTTTACAATGTTATAGTCTTTATTATATTCATCTAAACTCCCATAAACACTTTCTATATTCCATTTATCGCACTTCTTTACATCTTCTCTTTTTAATAGTTTATCCATATTATTATTAACAAGAAGTAGTCCTAAACATAGCACTACTTCTCATTTTTATCCTTTCTATTATTTTTCTTCAAAGTCTGCATCTTTTACATCATCTTTTTTATCTGATGTATCATTACTATTATCTGCACTAGCATTACTATTTGCTTGATTTTCTTTTTGAACGTTTTCATAAACTTTAGTTGCAAGTGCCATAGCTTTCTCTTGTAGTTTATCTTTCTTAGCTTTAATATCATCTAAGTCATTTTTAGATAAAGCTTCTCTTAAGTCTTTAATTAAATCTTCTGCTTCTTCCTTTTCTTTCTTATCAACTTTATCTCCTAAGTCTTTAAGTGATTTCTCAGTTTGGAAGACTAATTGTTCTGCTTCATTCTTAAGATCTGCTTCTTCTTTACGTTTCTTATCAGCTTCTTTATTTTCTTCAGCTTCTTTTCTCATTCTTTCAATCTCTTCATCAGATAGATTTGTAGATGAAGTAATAGTAATAGATTGCTCTTTATTAGTACCAAGGTCTTTGGCAGTAACATTAACAATACCATTAGCATCTATATCGAATTTAACTTCAATTTGTGGTACTCCTCTTGGTGCAGGTGGAATATTTGTAAGTTGGAATCTACCAAGTGTTTTATTATCAGCAGCCATAGGTCTTTCACCTTGTAATACATGAACATCAACAGCAGGTTGATTATCAGCAGCAGTTGAGAATACTTCACTCTTACTTGTTGGAATAGTAGTATTTCTTGGAATTAATACTGTCATAACTCCACCTAATGTTTCAATACCAAGTGAAAGTGGTGTAACATCAAGTAGAACGATATCATTAACATCACCTGTTAAGACACCACCTTGAATAGCAGCCCCCATAGCAACTACTTCATCAGGGTTAACTTCACGAGATGGTTCCATACCAAGTTCTTTCTTAACTGTCTCATATACAAGTGGAACTCTTGTAGATCCTCCAACGAAGATTACTTTATCTAAGTCTTTAGCTTTCAAATCTGCATCTTTTAAAGCATTTCTAACTGGCTCTAATGTAGAATCAACTAAATCACTAATTAAGCTTTCAAATTTAGCACGAGTTAATGTCATATCTAAGTGAAGTGGGCCATCTGCTCCTTGAGAAATAAATGGTGCAGATACTTGGGTACTTGTCATACTTGAAAGATCTTTCTTAGCTTTCTCAGCAATTTCTTTAAGACGTTGCATAGCCATTTTATCTTTAGTAAGGTCAACACCATTTTCTTTCTTAAATTCACTAACAAGATAGTCAATTACTTTATTATCAAAGTCATCTCCACCTAAGTGGTTATTACCACTAGTAGATCTAACTTCTACAACACCATCACCTAACTCAAGGATAGATACATCAAATGTACCACCACCAAGGTCATATACAAGAATAGTTTGGTTCTTATCTTGTTTATCAAGACCATATGCAAGGGCAGCAGCAGTTGGCTCGTTTATAATACGTTCAACATCAAGTCCTGCAATCTTACCAGCATTCTTAGTAGCTTGTCTTTGGGCATCATTAAAGTATGCTGGAACTGTAATGACTGCTTTAGTAACACTCTCTCCTAAATAAGCCTCAGCAGACTCTTTAAGATTACTTAAAATCATAGCAGATATCTCTTCAGGAGAATATTTCTTACCTTCAGCTTCAACCTTTTTATCAGTACCCATTAATCTTTTAATAGATGAAATAGTATTTGGATTAGTAATTGCTTGTCTTTTAGCAGCAGCTCCTACTATTCTTTCACCATTTTTAAAAGCAACTACTGATGGAGTTGTTCTTTCTCCTTCTTTATTAGGGATTACTTTAGGCTCCCCAGCCTCTAATACACAGACACAACTATTAGTTGTACCTAAATCAATACCAATTATTTTACTCATTTATATCCTCTCCTTTATCATCATTATTATTTTTATTATCAATTTCGTCATCTAGTTTATTTACTCTAACAGAAGCAGGTCTAATAACTCTATCCTTAAGACGATAACCTTTAAGTAATACTTCAAGTACTTCACCATCTTTGTAATTCTTATCACTATCAGTCATTAAAGCTTCCATAGTATTAGGATCATATTCTTTATGTTCTGCTTCTATTTCTTCTAGACCATATTTCTTTAATACATCATCAAAACTTGCATACATCATCTTAAATCCTTTTAAGAATTTAGATAACTCATCAGTAAGATTATTATCATCAAGTCTAATCGCTCTTTCAAAGTTATCTAATATTAAGATTAACTCACTAATCAAATCTTGATTAGCATATTTTAATCTATTAGTAACTTCTTCTTCTTTTCTTTTACGATAATTAACAAGTTCGGCTTGATTATATCTAATTTTTTCTTTATATTCTTCAATCTCTTTGTCTTTACTAGCAAGTTCTTCTTTTAATTTTTTAATCTCGTCATGATGTTTATCATGTTTTTTAGATTTATCATGACATTCGCAAGGTTTTTCTTTATCTTTACAGTTACATTCATGTTTTTCATCAGTAACTTTTACTTCTTCTTCCTTAGTTTCCATCTAGTCACTACCTTTCTCAATATTTTCTTTTAAGTACTCTAGAATACTAACAACTCTATCATATTCCATTCTCTTAGGTCCTATGATAGCAAGTGTTCCATCTTCACTATCAGTCTTAAAGTTAGTCTTAATAATAGTAACATCATCATCAAGTTTGTTCTCACTACCAATATATACTTCAATATTATTAGAGTCATCTTTCTTAATTTCTTGTAACAAGTCTTTATCGTCAAGTTTCTTAAATAAGTCTTTAATCTTATCAACATTATCAAACTCAGGTTGTTCCAAGAACTTAGTTCTGCCAACTACATTAATATCAGTATTAGTAATATCTGTAAAGACATTATAAATAGCATTATATAGTTGTTGATGCTGATCTACATATTTAGAGATAATAGGTTTAATCTCAAACTCTAGTTTAGTACTTACTTCATCAATTGGTGTACCGACTATTAAGTTATTAATTAACTCTACAGTCTTTTTAATATCTTCCATACTAACATTATCTAAAGTTATATTTTTATGCTCTACTTTACCTTTATCAGTAACAACTATAACTATTAGATGATTAGCATCAAGAGGTACAACTCTAATTTCTTTAAGTAAGTTCTCATGACTTGCTTTACCTAAGACTACGGCTGTATAAGAAGTCATATCAGAGACAACTTGCAAGCTTTTGTTTATACAATCACTTAACTCTAATGATTGATTATGGAAAATAATCTGCAATTTTAACATATCTTCTCCATTCATCTTTCTAGCTTCCATTAAGTTATCTACATAATAACGATATCCTTCTTCGCTAGGTACTCTACCACTAGAAGTATGAGTTTTCTCTAAGTAGCCTAAATCTTCAAGACTAGCCATTTCACTTCTAACCGTAGCACTTGAACATTTTAGCTTTTTACAGAGTTGATTACTACTAACAGGCTTAGCTTGTCTAATATAAGACTCAACAATTAATTTTAATATTTTCTTTTGTCTATCACTAAGCATAACTACCTCCTAAGCACTGATTAACTGGTTAAATACTAGTTTTAGCATTCCCACTTTTCCATTGCCAATATCATTATATGAAAAAAGTTAGCACTTGTCAACACTTTTTGGTTCTATAATATTTAGTGGGGATAGATAAAATTCTCACTATTTTTATAAAATAAAAGAGACATATGTAAATCCTA
>CALVIV010000020.1 GCA_944331935.1 uncultured Bacilli bacterium
TTTTGAATTAAGATTTTCATCTCAATATCATTTTCATCTAGTATGTCTAGTTTTCCATAAAACTTTTCACACTATCATTATTATTTACTAAAATTATACGTAATATTTATGAGATAAAGAGTTTTTTTTAACATATATTTAAGTAAAGGTGATTAAATGGATTCTTATATTACATCTTTAATGACTAATTTAGGATATTTAGGAATGTTTATTGGTATGGTACTAGAAGCTGTTATAATAATTATTCCTAGTGAGTTAATACTTGCAACTGCAGGGATATTAGCAGGAAGAGGAATATTCTCTTTTTCTATGGCCTTACTAATAGGAGTACTTGGTAGTGTATTTTGTGCCATTATTATTTATGCTTTTGGATACTTTGGAGGAAGACCTTTTATAAAGACTTATGGTAAGTTTTTCTTTATGAAGGAAGAAGATATAGATAAATGTGATAGATGGTTTAATAAATATGGACCTTGGGCTGCTTTTATAGGAAGAAACTTTCCTATTATTAGGACACTTATATCTCTTCCTATGGGAGTTAGTAAAGTACCATTTCTTAAGTTTGTTATTTATACCACACTAGGTAGTATTCCTTGGACTTTTGCTTTTGTATATGTTGGTTATGCCCTAGGTAATAACTGGATTATATTAGATAATTTTGTTAAGAAGTTAAAAGTACCTATTTATATATTATTAGGAATATTATTAATCACATATATTTATAAAAAAGTAAAAGAAAAGAGAAAATAAAAAGTCAAGTATACTAATTACATACTTGACATAAACTATTGGACTAACCTTTCCTCTAGTTTTATAGGGTCAGATAGTGTATAAATAGTTTCATAATAATTACAATTCTATTATCTATCTAGTCTTTAGTGTTAATAACACAAGGAAATTACCTGTTCCTTTTATCTATTCTATATAAGTTATACCTATAATGCTAGGTTTAAAAGGAAATGCCGCATGCCGTTCGAATTACTCGAAGGCGAATTGTTGTTCGTGTTACCATTGTTGTTGACACACCGAACGTTTGACGAAGATTTTGGTGATTCCCTACTATAATTTATTTTAAACTAATTATAGTCATTATTAATTCAGTTAGGAAGAAGAAAATACATTTCCTTCTTCCTGACAATTAGCCTCATAACTGTATTTCAAATGGTGAATTTAAGGTTCCATCACCATTTACAATCTGCACGTTAGATTTTAGATTTACAGAAGGCCGCATGCCGTTCGAACGACTCGAAGGCGAAGCGTTGATCGCGTTACCATCGCGGTTGACACACCGAACGTAAGACGAACTATATGGTGTTAAAGTCCAATATAATGTATTATTTCCATATCTATCAAACTGACCTGACATTAATTCTCCAAATCTTAATAATCCTGCTTTAGCATCTGTTGTAGATGAATTTGTACTACTCATATTAGTATCTGTATATTTGGCTAATTTATATGATGTTCCACTTCCTACAGTTCCTAAATACCAAATAGTACTATCTTCTATCATATCAATATATGTACTATCTACATAGTTTGTTAGATATTCTCCATTTAAAAATGAACCTACTGTATTTGTACTTGAGAATGTTGTATTACTTCCAAAATTCATTGTTATAAATGTTCCTGTACTTTTTAATGGTTCGGCACTAACTATTTTTGTTCCTGTTCCATTTTCATGACTTACTATTCTATATAGATTATTTTCATTATTTCCAAAACGGATGTATTCACCGCTATATCTACTTGAAAGAAGTGTTCCTGATAGATTAGTATCATTATCTCCGTTTAAGCGATAAGGGTTATTTATTGTTCCATCTCCATCTACGATACGAACACTAGATTTTAGATTTATCGATGGCCGCATGCCGCCCGAATTACTCGAAGGCGAAGAGCTGTACGTGCTACCATCGTAGCTGACACACCGAACGCGCGACGAACTATATGGTGTTAATGTCCACCAACTAAGTCCATTATTTAAATAACCATTACTATTGGTTGTTCCTGTATAACTAGATTGATACTCATACATATTAAGTAATCCTACAGCATCTGTTACTACTGTACCATCATCACTTGGTCTTGTTATACTTCCTAATCTAGTTGCATCCAATGTCGCGTCCCATACTGCATCTGTCACTACAAAGTTTTCATAATCTCTTAAGTTACCTAAGAAACCATCGACGCTAGTATCATTTAACCAATCTTCCATATAACTTCCTTCAAATGCTGTACTACCACTCGAATAAGTAATTGCACTTATATTCCATTGTGTTACTAGCTTTGTTGTCTTTGCTTCATTATTTACAGACACCGCTCTCCATAACTTACCACTATACCATACATAGTTATTAGGATCTTCTCCTGTTATAAATGTATCTATGTCATCATCATAAGTACTTCCACTAGTTAAATTTTTTATAACTGTCTCTCCAGCAGATAAAGGCTTATCTCCATCTTTTCCATAGACATTTATCTGTACACTAAATTGTAAATTACCTCCATCTCCTTGAGGATTATATTCTTCTGTTACATACATTCTAAGTCTATATCTATTAGATTCACTACTATTCATACTACTTGTATATAAACTCATCTCTCCTGCTGGTCTTCCTGTATAATCATTAGCACTACTCTCTTCATTGTAAGTCTCTGGTGTCATTAACTCTTCTTCTGTTCCATCATCTTTTAATCTAGTTAGATATAACTTTATATTTGAGCCATCTATCTTTCTGTCTGATGTAGTTACATCTTTTGCACTTATCTCATAATTAATATTTACATTACCTGTAATCTCACTACTAACAGTAAAATCAAAGTACTCTCCAGGATTTAATCTCACTTTTCCTGTCGCATCTGTTGTTGGTAGTGCACCACTCATACTAATTATATTATCATCTTCAGTATAAGTCATCTTTATCGCTCCTGTTGTTATTGTGTTTACTTTAGTACCTAGTCCACTATAATTAAAAGCCGCATAACTCACTCCTATAATTGCTATTACCATTATTATTAAAGCAACTATTATTACTATATTTTCTTTCTTCTTAAACATTTTTTTCACTCCTACCTCTATTCTTTACAAAATAATTAATTTTAATACTATTTTATGTCTATTTCCCCAACTATTATCTATTACAATATTAACACATTGTATTAACATTAGTAAATAAATTTTTAAACAATTATCAATTATTTACATATCTTATAATAGGTGTTGTGTATGACTATTAACTATAAAGACATAAATTTATCTTATCAAAAATATGGTGATGGTAAAGAAGTTATTGTAATACTACCTGGATGGGGAGAAACTAGAAATACTTTTTTAGAAATGATTAATATCTTAATGATAGATTATACTGTTTATATAATAGATTATCCTGGTTTTGGTAATACAAAATTTCCTAATTATAATCTTACCATGGATGATTACAGTGAAATGATCATTAAGTTCTTTAATGACTTAAATATAACTAACCCAAACATTATCGCTCACTCTTTTGGGGGAAGAATTGCCATACTCTTATCTTCTAAATATAATATTCCTATTAAAAACTTAATCTTAATAGACAGTGCTGGTATTAAGCCTAAAATGACTTTAAAGAAAAAGTTTAGACTAAAACTATATAAAACTCTCCAATCTTTTGCAAACTACTTACCTAAAAAGCTTAAACACAAATTTAAAACATATCTTTTTAATAAATTTTCAAGTAGTGATTATCAATCCTTAGATGAAAATATGCGCGAGACTTTTAAAAACATTGTTAATTTAGACCTTACTAAATATTTATCTTCTGTTAATACTAATACTCTAATACTTTGGGGAGAAAAAGATATAGATACTCCCTTAAAAAATGGTAAATTAATGCATAAAAAAATAACAAATAGTGAGCTTATTATCTTTCCTAATTGTACTCACTATTGTTATTTAGAAAATACTTATGTAATTATTAAAATTATACTATGTTTTCTTGAGGATTAGAAACGGCCTCCACCGCCTCCACCACCGAAGGAACCTCCTCCACCAATGGAACCACCACCAAAGCCTCCACCACTTGAAGAGTGACTTGCAGCGATTGAAGAACGAGATGATGCAACAGCAGTGTGGATGCCACTATTTATACTAGAATAAAGATTAGTAGTTATAATATAATGGGTCATATATGGATTATAACCTACATAAGCAGTATCTGTTGTATCCATATTAGGCATCTTAAGTTCCATTTCTTTAGATAACTTATCTGCACAGCCTAAAATAACTGCATAAACTAAATATTTATCCCATAAAGTTACCTCAGGTAACTCTTTTTCATTAAATCTACTAAAGTCTTCTAAAAATCTCTTATGAGCCATCCATTTAGCATAGTGTTCCGCTCCTTTATTTGTATAAAACTTTCTAGTTACAATAAAGATAATTAGAACAAGCATAAGAATAATAATTATTATTCCTAACCAAACTAAATCTAAAGTAAAACTAATAAATGTTAAGACTATACCAAGTAATGAGAATATAACTGTAAATGCCACTATTCCTGGTGTTTTAGCAAAGAAGTTTTCACTCTTGCCTAAGTTTTTACTAGTCTTAATAAAATCATTATATAAATCCATTACTCTATTAGCATTACTTAAACTAGAACAGTGTTTCTTAATATTAGATAATACTACTTCCTTACTATTACCTATCTCATTGATAATAAGGTTTAATGCTATCTTTTCTGTCTCAGTAAGACTAGACTCATCATATTCTTGTAATATTAGTTTATAATCATCTTTTAACTTTCTATCAATAACTTCTACTTTTAGTACTTTCTTATAGATTAGATTTAATATGGTAGCAGATAAACTCTTCTCTGTTACATTCTTATCTAAGAGATACTCTAATACTTCTGGCCCATAACTTCCTGGAAAATCTCTAAAATACTCCATATTAAAGGCAGTTTTCTTCATTTTTTTCTCTCTTAAATAAACACCAACTGCAAGAGAAATAGATATTATTGCCCAAACACTACTTACTATTATTAAAGTCATATTTTGTCTTTGAATTCTCTCTCTTTCTCTATTTGCTTCATCACTTAACTCTGTTTGATAATCTATAATAGCATTTTTAGCAGTTAAACCACTCATCTTAGTAGCATTAGGTACTAAATCTTTATTAAATATTAATCTAACACTAACAGGATTATATGCTCCTAAAAAGTTAAATTTACCTAAAGCTTCCTTATTATTAGTTCTTTCTATCTCACCATTTAAAGGTCCATGTAACCATACTCTATAATCACTATCACTACCTGGTAGTATTACTTTAACTTCATAATCTCCAATATTTTCTCTATAACCATCACCTAAGGTATTCCAAGCAAGTTCTGCAATATCGTTATGAACAACTACCGCATCAGTAACAGTATACTCTATATAAAAGATTTCATCTAAATCACTAGGATTATAAAGCTTTAAATTAACTTCATTCATAAAAGTATCATAAGTATATTTAGAAGATGCTCCATTACTTGCAAAACTAACTTCATCAAAATAATTAACACTTCTATTAAAATCATCAAAAGTAAGACTTCCATCATCACTAATAGACCCTACTTTAATATCAGTAATGCCACTACCATCATATAAATCACTATTTCCTTTTATAGCACTTATATTCCCGTTATATGGTGCATTCTTATAACTAGCATAACTAATATCTCTATCCATACCATTATACTCACCATTCATTTTAATAAGTTCTCTCACCTTAATAGAACCATTATCAAGTATTTCTATCTCACTTAAAAACTTATCAGTAGGCTCACTTGAAAAAAAAGAAGATACTGATGGTAATATCACTGATAATATTGATGGCAAAAATTGAATAAGCAAAATTATTAGTACTATTATAATTACTTTTTTCTTTTTACTCATGTTCATTCACTCCTTAGAAAAAAAGCTTGCATAAAGCAAGTCTTAAAATGATACTTTAGGTGCTTCTTTATCTTTCTCATCTATTTCAAAGAATTCTTCTTCTTTAAAATGAGAAATACTTGCAACTATATTACTTGGAATAGTTTGTACTTTATTATTATAAGTAAGTACCGTATCATTATAAAATTGTCTCATTGTACTAATCTTATCTTCAGTATCTCTTAAATCATTTTGTAGTGACATAAAGTTCTGATTAGCTTTTAAATCTGGATATGCTTCTGCAAGAGCGAATAATCTGTTTAACATACCAGTTAACTCTCCACTAGCTTTTATCTCTTCTTCTTTAGTAGAAGCAGTATTAAAACTATTTCTTGCTTTAATTACATCATCCAAAGTAGTTTTTTCATGTTTAGCATAACCTTTAACAGTTTCTACTAAATTAGGAATTAAATCAGCTCTTCTTTTTAATTGAACATCAATTTGACTCCATTGATCTCTAACTCTATTTCTAAGTTGTACTAATGAATTATATGTAGCAACATACCAAATCACTAAAAGAACGATAACTACAATTACGATTATTAATGCTGTCATTTTTATCCCTCCTAATTAAATTATATATGAAAAAGAAAAAAAATTATAGTATAAATTTAAAAATATTGGTAAAGATATGTCTAGGAGATGATTTTATGAGTATAAAAGACTATATTTTAAATAATTTTAAAAATGATAATAAGGAAAGTATTAAGGAAGCGATAGTTGAATCTATTAATTCTAAAGATGAAGTAACTCTACCTGGTATGGGAGTTTTTATGGAAATAATTTGGAATAATGCAAATGATGAGATGAAAAATGAAATGTTAACTATACTTGAGAATAACTTAAAAAAAGAAGCATAAGGTGTTTGACGAATCATTTTATATAGTATACAATAGTGTACATAGATATTAATGGGAGAGTGTAACCCCAGCCTAGCTTCGGGCATTAATAACTTTTGTTATGTTCACAAAATTGAAGGTTATTGCCTAATTCTAAATTAGGCTGATACTAAAAAGACTGTAATGAAAATTTAATCATTACAGCCTTTTTATTAAACTCCCATAGTAACAGTTTCAGGTAAAGTTGAACCACCATCTATTACGATACTAGTACCTGTTATATAACTAGAAGCATCACTGGCAAGAAAACAAACAAGTTCTCCTAGTTCACTAGGATCTCCTAATCTTTTCATAGGAATACTTTTTGCAATACCATTAATAACACTTTCTGGGTCATTTGGATTAGTCTCTTTTGCCATAGATTCAACCATAGGAGTTCTAATATAACCAGGTAAAATAGCATTTACTCTAATATTATGATCTACTTCTTCACGGGCTAAAGCTTTAGTAAAACCAATAAGCGCAGCCTTTGTAGTAGCATATGCAACCTCTCCAGAGTCTGCAACCATTTCTCCAGTTACACTAGATAAATTAATAATACTTGCTTTTCCACTACTTCTTAACATTGGAAGTAATACTTTAGTAACATCCCAAGTACCTTTAATATTTATATTAAAATGCAAATCTCTCATATCATCAGTCATATTTTCAAAAGTCGCTAACTGACATACCCCAGCATTATTTACCAAAATATCAACATGGTCATAGTATTTTTTAATAATATCAACAACTTGTACTAATAAGTTCTTATTACTAATATCAACATTAATACCTAAGACTTTATAGCCTTTAGAACCTAATTCATTAACAGTATTAGTTAATTCACTTGACTTATCCAAAATAACAACAGATGCTCCTTTTTTAAGTAAAGATTCTACTATTCCTTTACCATTACCCATCGCCCCACCTGTAACTACAGCAATTTTTCCTTGTAAATTCATATTATCCCTCTTTTCTATCTTACAACATAATTATACATGGAAAAAAAGAAAAAAGAAAGTTCTTACTTTCAGCTCAAACACATTTTTTTCTTATATCATTTATCCATATAGCATAAATACCTGTAATAATTAAAATAATATCACCTGCTACCATAAAAAAGCTCTGATAATAAAGATAATAAATACCATAAAATAGACCAGTTGTAATACCAGAAACTCTCACTAATTTCATATTTGATTGCCATAGACAAAATGTTCTAATAATAGAACCTATAGTAGGAAATATAGAAATATAACCATTCCAAGTAACTATGCAATTAACAATTATAATACCTTCAAAAAATAACAAAATAAATATATAGATTACTTTATTTATTTTATCTTTACTTATATATATAAAACTTCTAATAAAATTAATTAACCCTAAAATAGCACCAGTATAAGCATAAATAACAAAATTATAAAGAGATTCACACAAACAATTTAATGACTGAACAGTTAAAGACTTCTTACGATCCTTAATACAAAGACTGATCACTAAAAAAAGAAAAGCCAATACACTAAAAATCATTTATTTCTCCACTTGTAATTATTTTTCATTTTATCATACTGTTTATACATATATTGAACACTATTTTCTAAAAAGAAATAATGATATACATAAAAGCCATCAAAGACAAGTAAAATAAAAAATATTATAAACATTGCAAATATATATTTAGTTAAAAACAAGAAAAGTATAGTAAAGAAAACATATGATAATGTTATCACCAAATGTATAACTCTTTCTTTTTGAAATAATTTCATTTTAAATAGAAAATCATCTATCTCTTCTTCACTAAACTTATGATTAGATTTAATTTTACTATCAATATCTCCAATATACTCCTTCATATACTCTTTCATTTTTTACTCCCTTCGATTAGATTAAATCAGTCATACTAATACTATTACATCATACATATTTCACTACCTTATACATTTATTTTACACTAATTTTTCAAAAAAGGGAATATATGATAAAATAATAAACAATTAAGAAGGGATAACTATGTATAATATTAAGAAAAATATTGATAGATTAAAAAGAGGTGAACCTACTTTCTTTTTAGAGCCAAATGAAGTTAAGGAAGTAAGTAAACACTTTAAAAAAGAGAAATTTAATATCTTTAGGCCATTTATAGAAGCTGAAAAGGTAATACTTTATAAAGAGAAATTACCTAAAGTAGTATTATTTAAAATAATAACTAAAGATTCTCTTAGACATCAAGATATTTTAGGTAGTATCTTTTCTTTAAATATAGACAAAGAACTATTTGGTGATATCATAATAGATGATAACAACTATTACTTTTATTTATTAGAGTCTATGAAAGATTATTTTTTAACCAACTTCAATAAGATTAAGAACACCTACATTGAACTAGAAGAAATAGATATCAACAGTCTAAAAGATTATAAAAGAAAGTTTAAAGAATTAGAACTAACTACTAAAAGTGAAAGAATTGATACTATAGTATCTAAAATTACTAACACTTCTAGAAATAAAGTAAAAGATAAATTTAAGAATAAAGAAGTTATTTTAAACTATGAAGTATTAACTAATTCCTCATATTCCTTAAAAGAAGAAGATATCTTTAGTATTAGAAAGTATGGTAAATTTAAATATATTGGTAAAGTCAAACAAACTAAAAAAAATAATTATATTGTTAAGATACATAAATATCTCTAATATAATTATTTTAAAAACTTCTCATTAATCTTTTTAATCATATCATAATCATTCATTCTAAGTACTTTAATTTCTTTATCTTTTATATAAGTATCTACTCTAATAACATCATTATATCTATAATTATCTCCATCTATACTAATAAGAACATTTTTACTAACTACTTCTGGTCTTATAGATATTATCTTATCAGCAGGAACTATTAAAGAATTTAAAAGACTTCTATAACTTTTAGAGTTTAATGGAGCGATAGGTGTAAGTTGTAAAGTATGAAAAGTATTATAGACAATAGAACCTCCAAAACTAAGGTTATAAGCCGTAGAACCAAATGATGTTGATACTAACAAACCATCTCCTACATAGTTTTCTAATAGTTCATCATTTATTAAGACTTTAAACTTAGAAGTATTAAGTTCTTGTTCTCTTAAAACCAACTCATTTAAAGTAAAATGTTTAAAAGTCCCATCTTTAGTTTCTACTTCTATTTCTCCAATCCCAATTTTATCACATTTTAACTCTCCTAAAGTTAGTTTCTTAATAAAAGTATCTATCTCATCAAAACTTATTTCCTGGGCGAATCCAAGAGTACCTGTATTTATTCCAATATAGTAACATTTACTATCAAAAGAACTCTCTTTAACCATTCTTAGAAATGCTCCATCTCCCCCAATCGCTATTCCTAAATCATAGTTTTTAGTAACTATTTTAAAGCCATTATCTTTTAATTTAGATTTAACAATATCGGCAATTTTTCTAGACTTTAAGTTATTATTAACAAATAATCTTATTCTATTTATCTTAATCATTTTTCTTCCTATACTTAAATAATACTGATGGTCTATGTCCTTCTCCAGTTCTCATTTTATTAGTCTTAACTACTTTATCTTTAATAATTCTTCTAAAAGCTGGATCTAATAACTTCTTATTAAGTATTACTTCATAAACTTGTTGTAACTCTCCTAAAGTAAAGTATTCAGGCATCATATTAAAGACAATATCAGTATAATTTAATTTATTTTTTAAACGTTCTAATCCTGCTAATACGACTATATCGTGGTCAAAGGCCAATACATTTTTTCTCGCTTTAAAACTATATCTATCAGTAGTCTTTTCCCTTAAAGTCTTTTTAATTGATAGATTAATATTCTCTACTCCATTAGTTAAAGAAATATCTACAATATTATCTTTTTCTTCTATTAACATAACATCAAACCAACAAGCATTAGGATTAATCATTTCTGTTAATCTATTTTTATCTACTAAAGCGATAAAAGCCGTTGATACTACTCTTGTTCTAGGATCTCTATCAAGAGCATCATAAGTATATAATTGTTCTAAATAAATATTAGATAGATTAGTTTCTCTTTTTAATACTCTTTTTGCACACTCTTCTAAAGTTTCCGTCTTAGGATCTAAAAATCCTCCAGGTAGGCACCATTTACCTTTAAAAGGAAAGTCATCTCTTTTAACTAAAAGGATACTCATCATCTTCTTACTATTTTTACGATAGTTATTAACTTCTTCACTAGATACACTAATTAAAAGGATATCAGCAGTCATTGATAACTGCTCAAAGTCTTTAGCATTATAACCTTTTAAAAACTCTTCTTCACTCTTATAAACTTTTTCCATACTACACCTCTTTTTCATAATTTGATTATAACATAATTTTAAACTATTTTTTATATAGTTTTACTCTTTCTTCAAGCAAATCTTTTCCTACACATATTCTATTAGCCATCTTTCTAATTTTTTCTTCTATAATTTTATCTATAAAATCATATGAAGAATCTTTTATATCAAAATATTCTATTATTACATCTAACCTACCACTTACTTCTAATTTTTCTAGATACTTATCTATTCTATCTAATAATTGTTGTCTTTTTTTATCAGCTTCTTTTATTAATTTTTCATAATTAGTAGATTTAAATAATTCTAGTGAAACATCCTTTTCTATAGAACTTAACTGATTAGGAATACCTAGTCTTTCTAAATTATTAGTACAAAATTCATCTAATTCTTCCATTTTTAAATATAACAAAGTACTTAAAACTTTAACAGTCTCTAAATCATTTAATCTATAAATTTCTCTAATAAATTCAAAAGCACTTCCACTAGTACCGCAACCATGACAATAAAATAAATTTTTCTTATCATCAATCATAAATGAATAATTAAAAGTACTATTTACATGAAATGGACAAATATTAAAATAGAATATTCTATCCCCATATATTTTATAAGAATTTTTAAAACTCTTTTCACTATAAATTTCTCTATGTAAATCTAAAACAGTATCATTAACTTCTACATTATGAGAATTATAATTAATACAATGATCTGTATCTTTAGAAAAAGGATATTTTAAAGTAGCAAGATAAATTTCTAAAAGAGGTAACTTTTCTTGTAAATAATCTAAAAACTTACTACTACAGGGAATAATATAACCATTTAAATCAACAAAATCTTGCATACGAACCTCCCAATAAATCTTACTACTTAATTATATCTAGTAACATTGTTATAATCTTATCTATAATATGCTCTTTATTTAAGGCACGACTTTCTTTATTAACAGTCATCTTTTCTTTATAAAATTTATTATTATCTCTATCATAAATACAAATATAAACAGTATTATCATCACCACATGGATTATTAGGGTCACTTCTATTAAGTTTACCAGTTATTCCTATACCATAATTACTATTTGCAAAAGCACTAATCGCTTTGCTCATCTCTATTGCTGTTTCCATGCTATAGACAGTATATTTATCAATTACCTCTTTAGGAACTCCCATCTTAACCTTATATTCATTAGAATAAGTTACCGCACTAAATTTTAATATTTCACTAGCACCCTCACAATTAGTAATAGCATTAACTACTCCACCACCAGTACAGCTTTCCATTGTCGCAATAGTTTTTTGTCCTAATTGTAAAATATGTATAATCTCTTTAAAGTTCATTTTTATCATCTCACCTTTCTAATAGATACTTTTTTATATCTTTCTTATCTATTTGTAATTCATTATCAATATCAATAAATGGTACTTGCATTTTACCATCTATTATATTTAAAAATTCATCTATTTCTGTTTCTATCGCTTCAATTTCATCAAATATAAATGCATATGAAGAGGAAATAAATCTTCGATAAGAACTATTCCATATATAATTTTCATCTTTTTTTGATAAAGAAATATAATCTAATCCATTCCAAGCATTTGAAGTAATTGTATTATCGCCTTGTCTACGTTTTGATAAAATAGCATTATTCTTTAGAATATTAGGCAATTTTTCAAAACGCACCTGATGATAAAGCCAGTTAGGATTAATTCTTATTTTTCTTATCATATTGTATCAACTTACTTTCTAGAGTGATACTTTATTTACAATATAACTTGTTTCTTATTATATAATCTAAAACTTTATTATCTAAATAATTTTTCACTCTTTTATTATTATATATCATTTCTCTAATTTTAGTAGAAGATATTTCATTTTCTTTAATATCTGTAACAATAATATTATCTTTATAGTCTTTATATTTATCTAATAAAGCATTTATATTATCAGTATTTCTTTTAATAACTAATATTTTATTATTTGATAGAATATATTCTCCCCTCTTCCACTTGTCTATATAACTTAAATTATCAGTTCCACAAATAAAATATATCTCATTATCTTTATATTTATTTTTAAAATAATTAAGAGTCAGATAAGTATAAACAACATCATCTTTTAATTCAAAATCACTAACTTCTAAATTATTAACGTCCCTACACATTAACTTAAGCATATCCAGTCTTACTTTATCACTTAAAAGATTATTTTTATATTTATATTTACTACCAGTTGGTACAAAGATAACTTTATCTACATAATGTTTTTTTATAAGTTCTATAGCAATTTCCTTATGCATCTTATGAGGAGGATTAAAACTACCTCCAAAAATTCCTATTTTCATAAAGTTTTCTCACCTCTTAACTTTAATATTTTTTCTTTACCATTTAACAAAGGAGTTAGAGATTCTTTATTATGTAAGGCATTAATTATTTTAGCAATATTCATTGAGCAGTCTACTGTATGAAACCAAGGCTTATCTTTAAAATCTTTTGGTATATAAGAAAGATTAGTAGTATAAAGTTTATCAAAAGTATCATCTAAATATGCTCTCTCAAAAGATTCTATTCCTTCTGTAAATAAGGCGAAGGTTGCAATAAAATATACTTTCCTAGCTCCTTTTTCTTTTAACATTTTCCCTACTTCTAACATAGATGAGCCTGATGCAATCATATCATCTACTACTAAAACATCTTTATCTTTAACATCACTACCCATATAAGTATGCTCAACTATTGGATTTTTACCATTAACAACCCTTGATAAATCACGTCTTTTATAAAAAACTCCCACATCACTATCTAAAAGTTCTGCATAGTACCTTGCTCTCTCCATCGCTCCCATATCTGGACTTATTACTAAAATATCTTTTAAGTCTTCATTCTGTAACAAATCTTCTAAAATAGTATTTGTAGGATAAAAGTTTTCAAAGGGAAGATTTGGAATAGCATTAGAAACATTTGGATCATGGGCATCAAAAGTAATTATATGATTAACTCCTAAATGTTCTAATTCTTGTAAAGCAAGGGCACAATCAAGTGACTCTCTACCTTTTCTTTTATGTTGCCTTGCTTGATACAACAAAGGCATTATTAAAGTAATCTTTTCTTGATAACCAGATAAAGCTAGTATTGTTCTTTTTATATCCTGAAAATGTTCATCTGGACCCATATGATGAACAATCCCTCGCATATTATAAGTAATATCATAATTACCGACATCAGAGATAATATAAATATCTTTATCTCTAACCGTATCTTCTATTTTTACTTTACCTTCACCATTAGAAAATCTATCTTCCTTAACAGTTATCATATAATTAGTTTTTTCTCCTCTAATCAACTTTAAATCACTATTAACTTTTTCTCCTAACTCTTTAATATTCTCTAGTACTATCAACTTTAAATTATTCATAATTACCTCCTCTTTCTTATTAACATTTTATTAATAAGAAAACTTAAAATTAATTACAGAATATTTTTTGTTATTAACATTATATTAATAAGATAAAGAATTGTCAACTATTTTTTAAAGAAAAACTAGAGATTTTTATAATTTCTCTAGTTCTTCTACACTTAGTCCTGTATTTTTAGATACTACTTCTATTGGTATACCATCTTTAAGGAAATTCTTTGCAATAGCAATTTTCTCTTCTTCTTTTCCATCTGCCTTACCATCATCATAACCCCAATTACGAGCGGTATTAATCATTTTTTTCTGCATCATCTCATTATCATAGGCTAATCCAAAATTATCATCAAGACCTAGTCTTTCTAACTCATCCACAATCTTTAATGCCTCCTTATCATCTCCTGCTATTTCTCTTAATTCTTCGTAAGAAGTAGCAGTAAATAAAGATAGATATGCTTCTTCTTTATTGTCTCCATTATATCTTATTCCTTTGTAATTTTCAAGATACACTTCATATATTTCAAAATCTTTTATCTCTCTATTAGTTACCTTATCCATTAAATAAAATGAACCTTTACTGACATAAGGATGTTTTTCTTTATTAAAGTTTATTTGAATGACTTTCTTCTTCTTAATATCTTCACCACTATTTAGGCTTTTAGCAAGTAAGCCGTATACATATAATCTATCTTTATATTTTGTCTCTTCACTAGGAAACTGATTCATCTCTATTGATATAACTATATCAACTAGATCACTTACAAGTAATATATCTAGGCGATAATCACGTTTTTCATTACCACTGTTTAACTCAGCATCATATAACTTAAAATCCTTAATATCCATATTTATAATAGGTTTAATAATAGTATTAAAGAATTCTTTATAGTCTTCTATTTTAAAGAAATGCTTAAAGGTAGTATCACTTAAAAGACTAATAAATCTTTTCTCACTCTTTTCTTTAGTTTCTTCTTCTTTCATAAATACCTCCAATAATTCATAATTTATCTGCAGATGCCTACACTCTAACATAAGTTAAAACACATTGCAATTTACGAGATTTAGTAATTGGAGGGATAAACTACTATGAATTTTAAAAATTTCTCTAGAGAAATTTAAAAATTGACCCCTCTTTTGAAGTCAATTTTTAAAATTCCAACAAATTTAAGAAATTTGCGTCCTAAGCTTTTCTAATATCTTACTCTCCTTTCTACTTACTTGGACTTGAGACATACCAAGTGTCTCTGCTGTTTCTTTTTGAGTCATATCTTGATAGTATCTTGAAGTAATTAGGTCTCTTTCACTTTCTTCAAGTCCATTAATCGCTTCTTTTAAGTCTAATACTCCTACATCATATCCTTTTTCTATTAAAGCGATTTTATTATAGAGATTATAATCATCATCTAAATAACTATTATCTAGACTATATGGAGTAGTAATAGCATTCATAACACTTACAACTTTTTCTTCACTTATTCCTAACATATAAGATATTTCAAAAGTAGTAGGTTCACGTCCTAAGTTTTGAGATAAGTATTCTCTTGTTTCTTTAATATCTTTACTAAGTTTATAAACATCACTTGGCATATGTACTCCATAATCATTATTAATCGCCTTTAAGACTTCTCCTTTTATCCAAAGATAGGCATAGTCTGTAAAACTTGTCTCTTTACTACTATCATACTTTTGTAATGCCGTTTGTAGTCCAACCATCCCTGCTTGAAACAAGTCATCATAATCACTTCTAAAATTATACTTACTAGTAATATTCTTAACTAAACCAATATAGTTTAAAGCTAGTTCTTCTGTCATGTTATCAGTCCTTTCTTGCCTTAATAATAGTTAAATATTACTTAACTAGCAAGGCTTTCGACAGAAGTAGTTATTTATTTCAACCTACAATTTTCTTAAAAATAATGTCTTAAACAAAAATGCTAATAATTCTCTTTTTATAGACTTAGTTTCACCTTTATGAACAGTACTTTTAGAATAATTTTCACAGTTAAAAGTAACATCTATATTATCTTTAAAATCTTGATATTTAATAGTTAATGTAGTCTTAGAACATGTATTAGAATAGTTAAACTCTAACTTGCTTAAAGGAATAGTACTTGTCTTTATTACTTTAGATAAATCTAAGTAATTAGATAGTTTTATGTCATCATATACTTCTATTGTTTCTTTTCGATAAAGATAGTACTTAGCGATTGTATCTATTACTTTGTAGCCATCATGAACTGAAGTATCAGTTAGACTCTCATCCTTATAGTATTTATAATATTTCTTCCGGTAACGATAGAGCTGTTCTTTAGAGATAACTTTTATATAAAATTTATCTTCTATATTAGAGGTCTTTAAGACTTTCTCATCATAAAGAGTCTTAGTTAAATGATTTATTAACTTAAGTTCTATTTTATTATAACCTTTTTTAGTCACTGATATTTTTTCATTAATATAATTAGAATTTACTAGTCTAAAACTTCCGTTGATATCTCCTTGATTTAGAAAACAAGTTATATCAAGAGTTAAATATTCAGGGCTATAATTTTTAGATAGTTTAATATTTTGATTAGTTCCTTCATAAATAGTTTTATCTTTATATTTTAGTGTTATTTTAGTTATTAAGAGATTCTTTATGTCTTTTAGAGTTAAACTATCTATTTTCTTTAAGGCATTATAATAATAGATAGTCTTTATATCTTCATCTAAAGAGTCATCATTAAGTTTTTCTTTACGAAAAGATGAGTACTTACCATAGATTATTTCATCACTTTTAACTTGATATTCATCATTAGGTTCTTCTAAATATTTAAAAGCTTTATCTATCTTTTCTTGCTTATAATAAGTAACCTTCTCTATTTTTTCATTAGATTTAACTTCATAAGTAGAATTAACTTCTCCTACTTTTTGAAATGGTGTAGTGATAGTCTTGGCCGAGACATTATTCCACCAAAAAAATAATAATAGTATTAAAAGTATCTTCATAATTAAGACCTCCTACTATTATTATTAACGTTTTTTAATCTTTTGCTTTAAAAATTAAAGTAAAGACAAAGGTAAAGATAATCGCGGCCGTTATTCCTGCGGCTGTTAAATTAAAGATACCCATTAATAAGCCTATTACACCATGAGATTCGGCGGAAAGTAAGGCTCCATGAATTAGAGAGTGACCAAAACTTGTTATAGGAAGTAAAGCTCCTCCTCCTACTCTTGCAATGAAGAAGTCATAGATACCAAAGGAATCTAGAGCGGCACCTGCTACTACAAACATAGCGGTAATATGACCAGGAGTAAGTTTGGTATTATCTAGTATTAACTCAGCGATTAAACAGATAATTCCACAGAATAAAAATGAATTAATAAAGTACATTATATCGCCTCCAAACATATTAAATTGGCAATTGATAAGATATTTTCTTTTTGATAGAGCATTATAGGAGAAAATAAGGCTCCTGTTGCGATTAGCAAGACTTTCTTATATTTATTTTCCATAAGGCCTTTAATAATAGTACTATAATTAACTAAAGCAGAACATACAGGACCACTACCTCCTGCCATTACTTCCTTTTGTTCTTCTAAGTTATAGAGCATAGTGCCACAGTCATTATAGTTTTTAGATATATCAATATTATATTCATTAAGCATTAAGTCTTTTAATATCTCTTTACCATATTTACCTAAGTCACCGGTTAGTATTAAATCATAATCACTAGCTTTAGTATTAGTTTCTGTTAAATATTTATATAGGGTATCAGCAGCGGCAGGAGCCATGGCTGCGCCCATATTGAAAGCATCTTTTTGATTATAATCTATTATAGTTCCAATAAGACCATTAACGACTCTTATTCTACTAGGTTTATTAGATAGAAGAACACTGGCACCACCGGTGGCAGTAAAAGTAGCAGTTTCTGGTTTAGGAGAACCATATTCTGTAGGATTTCTAAATTGCTTTTCACTTGACATATTGTGAGATGAACAAGAAATAAGAGCATTATTTACTTTGCCACTATCTATAAAAGTAGAGCCTATTAACATTCCTTCAATACTAGTAGCACAAGCTGTATAAATTCCAAGAAATGGACTTTTTAAATTTAAGGCTCCATAACAAGAGGAGGCGATTTGATTTAAGAGGTCACCTGCTATTACGAGGTCTATATCTTTTGAGGTTAATTTAGTCTTTTTAAGTAATATTTTTATACTATCTTCAAGTAGTCTAATCTCGGCTTTTTCAAAAGACTTTTCTTTACAATATAAGTCTTCAGTATATTTCTTATCAAAGTTTTTTGATAAGGGGCCTTTCGCTTCATAAGGACCACAGACTGTACTAGCATTATCTAAATAAACATTTCTAAAATTTAATATCATGATAACACCTCCCATATATATCTAATAAGACCAAAGAACCATGCAGATACTACTCCATAAAAGATAACAGAACCTGCAAGTTTAAAGACATTACTACCTACTCCATAGATAGGACCTTCATTTTTATAATCTAGGGCGGCACTTGTCATGGAATGAGCGAAACCTGTTATTGGTATTAAAAGCCCTGCTTTTGCTTTTGCCACTAACTTATCAAAGAAACCTAAGGCAGTGAAAAGGGATGCAAAGAATATAAAAGTTATAATCATATAAGTAGAAGCATCATTTCTAGATACATCAAATAACATTATATAAATTCTAATTAAACTTTCTCCAAGTAAGCCCATTAGTCCTCCTACTAGGAATGCTGTTAAAGCATATTTTACTTTATTCTCTTTAGGAGTATGTTTTTTTACTAAAGCTTCATATTTTTTATTAGTCATATTATTATCACCTAATAATATAGTGTTCTAAAAAATAATATTTATACAAAAAAGAAGAGAAAGTTTAATCTCTTCTTAACTTGCAAGTTCTATTTCAAATGGATTTTCTTTTGTTCCATCACCCGATGTTATTATAACGTTTGATTTTAGATTTAATGCAGGTTTAATGCCAACATAAGTAGTGTCGGGAGTATCATAGTTATTATTTCCTGCTTGTATTGAAAAACGCAAACTAGATGAAGTATATGGTGTTAAAAACCAATAGAATCCATTATTTTCATATCTATCGAATTGGCCTGCCATTAATTCTCCAAATCGTAATAATCCAACTTTAGCTTCTGTACTTGTAGTATATCCTGACATACTAGTATCAACATATTTTGCTAATTTATATGAAGTACCGCTATTAACTGTCCCTAAATACCATGTAGTGCTATCTTCTATCATATTTTCATAATCAACACCTACATAACTAGTTAGATAGTCTCCATTTAGAAATGTACCTATGGTATTTGTAATCGAATAATTTACATTATTATTACTATCAAATGCCATAGTTTTAAATTTTCCAGAACTCTTTAATGGTTCTGCGCTGGTTATCTTAGTTAACCCTTCTGTTTCATGGCTTACTATTCTATATAGATTATTTTCATCATTTCCAAATCTTATATATTCTCCACTATATCTTGTATTTAACATTACTCCAGATAATTTTCTATCATTATCACCATCTAAACGATATGGATTATCTATCGTTCCATCACCATCTACAATTTTAACATTTGCTTTTAGATTTATGGATGGTCGAACGCCAGATGCTACAGCAGTATCACGAGTATCATAATTTTGATTGTTGAAGGGGCTTACATATATCGTTTCGTTGGAACTATATGGTGTCAATGTCCACCAATATAGTCCATTAGTTAAATAGCAATTACTATAGGCTGTTCCATGACAACTAGACTGATACTCATATATATTAAGCAATCCTACAGTATTAGTCACTATACTTGTTCCATTAGGCCTTGATATACTTCCTAATTCTCTAGTATCCAATGTTGCATCCCATACTGCATCAGTTACAATAAAATTCTCATAATCTCTCAAATTACCTAAGAAACCATCAATACTCGTATCATTTAACCAATCTTCCATATAACTTCCTGCAAATGATGTATTATTGCGTTTACTATATGCAACAGAACTTATATTCCACTGTGTTACTAATTTAGTTGTCTTTGCCTCATTATTAACACTTATCGCTCTCCATAACTTGCCACTATACCAAATATAGTTATTTGGATCTTCCCCTGTTATAAATGTATCTGTTCCATCATCATATTGGTTTTCTTTAGGAATATTATTAAGTAATACAGTAGATACTTCTTCTCCTACAGATTGACTTGCTACTACTCTTAACTGTCCCTTAAATGTCTTTCCACTTGCCTCCTCAGTAGTTGCATCATAATCTATCCATATTCTTAAAGTATAATTAATTGTTTCGTCAGGACTTATTGTCCCGAAGTCTACTCTTCTATTAGGATTACTTCCCATTGTTGTTAAGTTCTTAGGCCCTATAACTTCATCATTTCTAGTTAAACTATATCTTATAGCAGAGTCAGGCATCCTAGTTTCACCTTCATCTAATGCTATATCATCTAAATATATAGTATAATCTGTATCTATACTTCCATGATTTACTAAACTAAAAGTAAAACCATTTAAAGTCATACCTTCACTATCTTCTATAGGTATTTGTTTTTCAAGTGTTAATTCATTACCTTCATTTAATACTAAATCTAATGTTCCTGCTCTTACCTCATATTCTCTATCTCCATGTAGTGTTGTTGTTAGATATGCGAATGCTATTCCTATTAAAAGAAGAATTATTATTATAATTCCAATTATTATATATTTCTTATTTTTCTTTATTGATTCTTTCATCGCACTCACCTACTTTATTGTCGCTACTAAACGGAAAGTTCCAGTACTACCAATAGCACCATTGCCACTACTAAAATCGAAAACTCCACCACCAATATTATTTTCATAATGGCCACCACGACCATACCATGAAGAAGTTGATGTCACTGTATATTGATAATCATTATACCAACCTGCTGTTTCTGATAAAGCATGTGATAAACATTCATTTCCGTTGCAAGCAGTTAAGACATTATCACTTGTATATTTATCATAATATTTTGATTCTGGCATTGATATAAAACCAGAACTTCCTATTGTATCATTGTAATTTGCCATCACATATTCCCAAGCTCCTCCACTCATATCATAAATTCCATAGATATTTCCTGTTGTTGAGGCTCCCGTTCCATTTACATTTACATTATATTGATATTGGCATCCATAATCTGTATTAGCATTTGATGGGCTTCCATAACTACAGCCTGTTATAAAACTATTTGACTTATTTTGATATATCTCTTTATTAGAACCACTAAAATTAGTATTACCTAATTTTCCATATTTTGATTGTGAAAGATAGGCAACTACTGCCCATTCACTACTTTTCATCATATGAGTATCTGTTGTACTCTCTATCCCATATCTATTTCCTTCATTATTCATCTTTAAACTTACATTAAAAGCATTACTTACAACTATTCCTCTCCAACTTGTGACATTTGGTTTTATCATTGGATCTAACTCTATTGTATTTCCACCACCATCACTTGCACTCGGATTACTACTACTTGTCTCAAACTTTCCTATCCAGATTCCTCTTAACTCAACACTACCAAATGTAAAAGCATCTGGAGTATACCAATCATCATCACTTATTCCTTCACTTACTATGTATTTTGCACTTCCGCTATCTTTAACATTCTCTGATACAAACTTTACATCTATCTCTCCTGGTAATGCTTTAGTGGGTGTACTATCTAAAAATGTCCCTTGTTTTCCATAATAATTAGTTCCATCTTCACTTCCTATTGAATATGAATATCTTGGTATCCATACCCACATGGTCTCTATATCATCCATATTCACTACTGTTCCTACACTTGCACTCTTATATGTACTTCTACTACTTTCACTTACTGTTACTGCATTAGCCCACATCAATTCATTATAGTTATACCAATCATTATTTATATTTGTTCTATCTGCCTTTACCCAATTACTACCATCATACTTTACTGGTATCATTCCATCATCTAACATTGGAGCATTGGGACTATTACTTTCTCTATCATAACTTGTTACTACAATCTTACTTTGATATATTGTTCCTTGTATCTCATTCCCTGCATCCTCATCTAGCCACATCCATAGTTGATAAGTTACTTTATCACTTGGTTTTAGGATATCTTCTCCTATTATTTCAAAGGTACCTACTCCATAATTATTTACTTTTATTACTCCACTATCATATCCATTAGATCCAGTTAATCTCATCTTTATATAATTATTACTTAAAGTATTATTACTATCTTCTTCTAAGGATACATGATAATAAGCATTTATATTACCTGTATTTGTTACTGTAAAAGTATAAGGAGTTGTATTTAGACCTTCTTTATCAGACATAGGTGCTGTGTTTTCTAAATTTATATTATCTCCTTCACTAAAATCAACCTTTAATATTCCTGCTTTTAAAGTTATCTCTTTATCTCCTTCTAAAGAAATTGTTAGTAAAGCATAACTTGCTCCTACCAAAGCTATTACACTTATTAATATTACTATTACTGATATTATTATATATTTTTTCTTACTCATAATTTACTCCCTTCATTACATATAAAAAAGAATAGAATTATCCTACTCTATTCTTTTAAAATCACTATGAAAGAAAGTAATTTTATTACTTATATTTACTAAACTGCCCCCCCCCAGGTAACATTTAGTAAACGAATGTCAGTATAATTGTAGATTGACGAATTAATTTACCCCAGAATTGACGAATTATTTTACCCTGGAAATTAAAATTAGCCATATCTACT
>CALVIV010000021.1 GCA_944331935.1 uncultured Bacilli bacterium
ATTACACAACACTCAAAAAAGGGCTCCAGCCCTTTTTTTATAATGGTTTGCAAAACCTTGCTGAAAAACTAAAGATTAAATCATAACAAAAAAAAGGTTAAAAAGCAAACCTTTTTTACAATGTTAGACAATTGGTGTAAATTTTTTAAAGTAACCTTCTTCTGGAACTAAAGTAAAACTTAATAATTCTTTAGTTGTAGGATGATTAAATTCTAGTTTATAAGCGAATAAAGCTAGAGTATATTTTCCTTTACTTCCATATTTCTCATCACCTAATAAAGGATGATTATGATATGCAAATTGAACTCGTATTTGATGATGACGTCCTGTCTCTAAATTTATTTTAACAAGAGTATTATTATCTTTAGTATCTAGAACTTGGTATGTTAGACTTGCAAGTTTACCTTCTTTACTATTACTAACAAGGCTTCTATACTCTACTCTTTTTAAATAATCATGATACTCTCCATCTGATTTTATTATGCCTTTACAAACAGCAAGATAAGTCTTTTTAAATTCTCTATTCCTAATTTGTTCTGATAGTCTTCTAGCCGCTTTACTAGTCTTGGCAAAAACCATTACACCACCTACATTTTTATCAAGGCGATGAACAAGGCCTAAATAGACATTACCAGGTTTATTATATTTTTCTTTAAGATATTTTTTTAAAATAGTTAACATATCAGGAGTATTAGAACCATCACTTTGACTTAATACTCCTACTTTTTTCTCTACTACTAGTAAATGATTATCTTCATATAATATATTAATCATAACTTTCCCATCTTCCATAAATACCACAAGGTAATATTAAGTTGTTAGCAGTTATTTTAAGTCCAATTTCACTGCTACTAACAACTCCTTTATATTTTTTATTAATAGTTGTAAGTAATAAGTTCTCTAAAGATGTTTTAGATAGTCCTGTAGTATAAGAGTTAATGATAAAGAATAATGGCTTATCACTTAATATTTCAAGACATAGATTAACAAGGGTTACTAGGTCTTTTTCAATATCCCAAACCTCTCCATTAGCACCTCTTCCATAACTAGGAGGGTCCATAACAATAGCATCGTACTTATTTCCTCTTCTTATTTCTCTTTTAACAAACTTTACTACATCATCTACTAAATAGCGAACTGGTCTATCTTTTAGTCCAGATGAGATTACATTTTCTTTACATACTTCTACCATACCCTTTGATGAGTCTACATGAGTAACAGAAGCTCCGGCTTTAAGACATGCTACTGAAGCTGCTCCTGTATACCCAAAGAGATTTAAGACTTTAATATGTCTTTTAGCATGTTCTATCTTATTCATCATATATTCCCAATTAACCGCTTGTTCTGGAAATATGCCTGTATGTTTAAAGCCCATTTGTTTAATATTAAAAGTTAAATCTTGATACTTAATAGTCCAAGTACTAGGAATCTTCTTAAAGTTTTCCCAGTGTCCCCCACCTTTATTAGAACGATAATAAATAGCATCTATCTTTCCTTTATATTTTTCTAATAAATTACCATTATCCCAAATAACAGTAGGGTCTGGTCTAAGTAAGATATACTTTCCCCATCGTTCTAATTTTTCTCCATTAGAAGCATCAAGTAGTTCATAATCTTTAAAATTATTAGGTGTTAACATTTAATCACATCCTTATATTAATTATACAGTATTATTATTTAATTTTCTCCAAAACTTTTACTTTACCTTGGAATAAGTATTCAGCTTTACATAAATCTTCTTCTTTAAAAGTAGGATTCCAATAATTAGATGAAGCTTCATACATTTCTTTAGAAGTTAATTCATCATCTGGAATAAAACTATCACTTGACTTAAATAAATTACCTGTTACTGAAACTCTATATAATTTTAATTTTCTTCTACCATTTAATTGCCCTTCCCAAAAATTTAAACTTTTTTTATCTGCTAACCAAATAGAGTGTAATCTACTAGGTAAATCAGGATTATGTTCTTTTCTATATTTTTCTAACATTAATTCTCTATTATACATATTAGCTTTTGTTATAATGGCACTTGAGTCTTTTAATAGATTAGCAATAGTTTCTAAGTCAATATTTTCTACACCTATATCATCTATATATTTATCTATAATTATTTCTAAAGGAACTAATCCATTTTTACATTTAACACCAGTACTAAATTTATCAACAATACTACCACAATAAGAATTGAAATTATTATCTACTATAATTTCATTTCCTACTTGCCATATATCATCATAAATACCTAGTCTATGATAATGATACATAATTTTATCTATTACTTCCATAATATCCCCCACTTTTTGGCTATATTATACTACAGATGGTTAATTTTGGCAAAGAAAAAACGAACTATAAAAGTCCGAATAACAATCATTATGGTGCGAGTGTCGTAGTAGTCTACAACTTTCTCTAGAGACGATTGGTATAAAAATCAATCACTAAATATAGTTTACCATCAAAAGAAAAAAGTAGCAATAATTTTGTGCTACTTATTAACCATTTTTAATTTAATTTCACTTGTTTAATTTTTAATCAAAAACTACAAATAATGTTTATCCAAACTTCTTACTATTTTTTTTACATTTTTATCATTAATTGAAGTGGTAGTGGTTTTTATATCTGGATCATCATCCCAATCATATACACCATCCAATTCATGACTTTCTCTAAAAGTTAATGTTGATAAATCAATGGATAATGATTTATTATATTTACCAAAAGCAATACTAAACAACTTTTCATATCCTTGAATTAATAACTTATAATTTGCCATTGCTAGATAACCACCACTAGATGAACTAATTTGTAAATTTCTATCTTGATGATACATAATAGCAATTCTTTTAAAAATAACGTTATATAGTTCCAGTAATTCTTTTTTAATTGATTTAAGATTAATGATGGTTGATATATCAGTTTCAAGTAAATATTTATTTATATCTTTACATTGTCTAGGCCATTCTTGATTTTCAATTAATTTATCTATATGACTTTCCCATATATTTTGAATCATTTGCGCTGCTATATATTTTCCTATTAATAAATCATTTTCATCTATATCAATAGTATCATCTATTTTTCTTTTAGGTACATCTGCCAAATATTCTTCAATAACTTTTCTAATTTTAAATGTTTGTCCTTTAAAATCATCAAACTGACTCATACCACCATCCATAAAATATGTGTTAATAACACTTCTATCATAATTACTTAATTTATAATTTGCTTGAATAATATAATCATTACTGCTTTCATCTTCTATCATATTCATATGTGGTTTATTAAACCAATCTCTTTCATTTTTTCTTTCAAAAAAGCGATCGAATAGTTTCTTGTTTTCGTATAGTGCGTCTTCAACTTCCATTTTTGATTCAAAAAAGTATAAAAAGCTAATAAATTCAGAAGTAGAAAAACTGGGTTCATAACCATTATTAGTTTTATACATCATATATTCTACTATTAAATCATCTACTGTTAATTTGTGTTCTAAATTTACCATAAATCCTCCTTTCCTTCTAATTATTATACCATAATTTTTCTTTATTTTATCATTAATTTTATATGTTTATTAAATTTCTAAATCAAAATCATCTTTATCTTTATTATCGTGTTCTTTACTGAATACATAAGTATCTTTTAAATCCTCAAATGTTTCATCACTAATAATACCTTTTGAGTATAAATCAATAGATACATCTCTATATTTATCTCGTACTTTTCCTCTATCAAAGAGTTTATCACTAATAAGATTAATAACACTTAAAAACTTATCTTTCCAAAATTCTAGCTTTTCTCTTAATGAATAATTTTCTTCTTCTAATTCTTTAATTTCTTTAGTTTTACTTTTAAGGTTTTTAGTTAGAGTTTCTACTCTTAAAGATAAAGCATTATTATTTTCAGTTAGTACCTTAATCTTCTCACGATTTTCTTTTAATTCTTCATGTACATTATTTAACGTAACAGACAAAGTTTGTATATTTTTATATTCATTATTTGTTTTATCAACTTTATCTATGAAAGTAATAAGTTTATCTTTATCTTCTTGCTTTAAAACATATTTATCTTTATTGATTATAGTAGTCTTTAAATTATCAACTATATTCTTAACTTCTTTAGAATTATTATCTAACTCTAAAGACTTTTTATTTACTATTTCTAATTTTGTTTGATTTTTGGATAGTTCTTGTTTCATAGTTTGATAATTAGTCATATCAGAAACATGAATATCACGATTTCTTCCTTTTAATTTTTTCTTTAAAGAGTTATTTAGATTATATTCTTTATTAAATGATTCAATACAAAGTATTCTCATTTTATCCTGTAATTTTGTTAAAGACTCTTTTGTAAACACATCAGACTTTCCAACTTGTTTAGACATACCATTTTTGTTTTTATATTTAATTGGGACTCCTACAATATGAAGATGTGGACTTGTTTCGTCATAATGAATAATAGCACTAGCTATTTTAAAGTTAGGTAACATTGTTTCTAAATCATCAACTTGGTCTTTATAAACAGAAGTCATACGTTTTTTAAAATCTAAATCTTTGGTATCCCAATATTTCTTATCTCCAAGTTCAATAATAATCTCACAAGCTAAATCATTTTTTTCATTATTACTGATATTAGTAAAGTAGTCATTTATCTTTCTATTTTCTCTAGTTTGTTTAGCATTATATTCAAGTCGTGCTTCTTCAAATTCTTCTTTATATAAATTTCTAACATCATCATACAAAGAAGAAGTACCTTTTATGATTTCGATATTGTCTTGATCGTTATCATACTTTCTATAATTATGCTTATCTACTCGAGATAAACCTCGTGCATTTTGTATTGCATTATTACTCATAGACGTAGAGCCACTTTTATTTGTTTTAGCACTTTTTCTAACATTATTCTTTTTATTTTTATCACTACCCAAATGTAGTGAATAAGCAAGTTCAGACATATAAATCACGCTCCTTTCTTTAAAAATTATTTTGTTATGACAAAATATTTAACCCCCTAGGTATTTTGACGCAAGCATCAAAATAACCTCGTGGGCTAGGAGTACCTAGAACCCTTTTCCTTTATTCCATATTGTTTTATAACTTCGTAATAAAACAAAATTACATAAAGCATTGATGAAAATATTTTATAATCATAAAACATTTTCTTTTGTATAAAATGTTATCGCCACTTACAAAAATACTTCGTATTTTCATAACGTGCCCCACATTTTATAATCTTATGAAGAAATAACTTCATCATCAGTTATTTCTTCTTCATCCTCCTCATACATTTCTTCTAGTCCTATTACATTTGCAGGTTTAACTAAAGTTGGTTTTACTTTTCTTGTAAGTATTCCATCCGTTTTATCAGGAATATATTTAAATACTGCTTCTTCATCTTCTAAAAGTGTTCCATCATCTTTTTTAATATATAAAATTCCTAAATCATATTCTTTTAATTTTCTATCTGGATCTATATTACGATAATCTTCCATTGGGAATACTCTTACAATATCAATATTTCCATAATCAAAATTAAAATGGAATATTTTATCTTCTACATTATAAGTTGCCTCATAGAAACCTACATCATAGAATTCTCTTAATCTTAAAATGTGTTGCCATACTTCTTCAACATCACAATATTCACTATATCTTAATGTTCCTACCATATTGCCAAATAAAGCATAGTCAGTTCTATCAATATAACCTTTATCATAAAGTTCATTACAAGGATTTGCGATACTTTCTCTAAACTTAACATATTCGACTTCACACTTATTACTACTTGATTCAGTTAAAGTTATTTCATCTACATAACTCATTATTAAGTTTGATTTTTCTTCTCTTGTAAAATCTTTCCAACGTTTATTATATTCTTTATACTTTTGTGGATATTTGATACAATTGATAAAATCAATATCTCGTTTTATTAAAATATCTTCAGGTGTAAATTTTAATTCATCACATATTTCAGTTTCAGTTAGTTTAGTTTCTAATTCTTCAAGTGTACTTTCAACTTTCTTTCGTTCTAAATCATATTCTTCAAGAGTAAATACTTCATTGATATATGCCTCTCTAATTCTTTTAAACTTATCTTTTTGTTTCTTTATTTCTTCTTCAATATCTTCTTTAGGATTTTCTACTTTTTGTTTAATCATTGGTAAAAAGAATTGATTAACAACACTATCATAATCTACAATATCATCAATAAATTCACTTATAAAAGTTTCAATAATATTTTCTTTAATAGTTAATTTACAATCATTACAATAATAGTAAAAGTATGAATTACCATTTTTCTTTGTTGTTGCTTTTCCACCCAAGATTCTTCCACATTTAGGACATTTAAGTTTTTGTAAGAATAAATAGTTAAGAGTTCTTTGATAACTTCTAGAATTCTTTTTCTTTTGTACTTGGCATTCTTCCCATAATTCTTTTGAAATAATTGGCTCAACTACATCACTATAATAAGTAGGGTGTTTAGTTCTTTTACCATGAACGAAATCACCTTTATATATTTCATTTTGTAATATTCCAACAATTGTAGAATCATACCAGTTTGTTTTACCTAATACTTTTTCTTCATTTAAGATATTACTTATCTTTTTATAAGATAAACCATTGTGATACATTTCAAATATTCTAATAACTATATCTTTAGTAGCAATATCAGGTATTAATTTTTTATCAACTCTTTTATAACCTAATGGGGCTTGATGTGGGATATGACCAACTTTAATAGCTCCTGCTAAACCTATTTTAGTTCTTTCGCTAGTTCTTTCAATTTCTTGTTGACTAACTGATGTTAAAATACGACTTATCATTTTACCATTTGCACTAGTGGTATTTATATCATCATTCGCACAATCTAAATATGCTTCGTTTTCTTCTAAAAACTTTAAGATATTTTCCCAGTCATAAACAGAACGTGTAAGTCTATCTAGTTTTAAAACTACTATGGTATTGCATTTCTTATCTTTTATATCTTGCAATAATTGGTCGAATGCTGGACGTTTATTACCTGTTTTAGCACTTATTCCAGCATCTTGATATACATCATATATCTCATAACCTTTGTACTCACACATAGCCCTTAAACGCTTTTCTTGTTCTGGTAAACTAAAACCCTCTCTTGCTTGGTCTTCAGTAGATACACGAATATAAAGACCTGCTATTTTTTTAATATTATCATACATTTTTTATCATCTCCCTTTTTTTAATTTTTCAAAAAAAGAGGAGTCAAAACTACTAGCACCAAAACTAATATTTTGACTCCTCAAATAAGACAGTTAATTCATTTGATAATTCGTATATAAATTGTTTAATCATAGAAGTACCTCTCTTTCCCTAAATAAAGACGATACTGCTTGTCATTTATTGACGATTATAATACATCATTTTATTTGATTTGTCTAGTATTTGTGGACTAATACCCTTAATTTTGGTTTTTAATGTAGTTTTCTAGTTCATTTATCTTAATTTTTCTACTTAAATTATTGATATAAATTTCATTAGAGTAGTTAAAAGCAAGAAATACATTATTATTGATTATTATTTTATGTGGCTCAATATAACTTAAATTAGTCTTATCTACTTTTCTAATACTACCATTTATAATAGTTGGAGTAGTATTACAAAAATCACATATAATTTCTAATCTCTTTCTTAATGATTCTTCTACATCAATTTCTTTCTTGATAATATTTATCATAGACACCAACCTTTCTTATGATTTTTTTCTAAATACGAAAAAAATCAATCATTTCGATTGATTTCTATATATCAAAGTTCGAATAGTTCGAACAGATTCGTCAATGGTGCCTGTAACAGGACTTGAACCTGCACTCTATTGCTAGAAGTAGATTTTGAGTCTACCGCGTCTACCAATTCCGCCATACAGGCATAAATAGATTATAGCATAGTTTTCTATAATCTGTATACACTAATTTTCTTCTTTACTTCAATTCGTAAGGAAACCCACATTTTCGCAACATATATACTTTTTTGACATGTTTTCTCCCTTTATTGTTGACAATAGAAAAAATTCTAGTACACTAGTTGACAACAATATAAAAGGAGGATAATATGCTAAAACTTTGTAAACTTAATCAAGATAATGTCATTAGACAGATAAGTAAAGGTAATTTTGATAGTGTTGCCATAAGCCAAAGTAATCTAGTAGATGATATAATATTATCAATGCAAAAAAGTGGAATACTATATTGGATGGAAAGAGCGGTTCCAGATAAACGATATGGAGCTAGTTTATCGACTAAATTAATTATTCCATTATCTATTGCGGCGAAAATGAAAATAAAAATGAGTGTTTCTGATATTCCTTATGCCATCCAAGACCATAGAGTATTAGCATCTTTAGGATATAACATTGTAGACACAGATGGTAATTTAAAAAATGGAATAATGAGCGAAGGAACAATAAGAAACTATATAAAAAAATTTACTGCCGATGAATTGATATTTACATACAATAAGGCTGTGCAAAAATATATAATGCCAAGCATTGATGCTTCTGCGACAATTCACATTTTAGATGCAACAGATTTAGAGGTCAATTTAAAAAATGAAAATTATGAAGGTGCAGAAGTTACTAAAAATAAACATGGTGAGGTTTCTCGTGGATATAAATTAGGAACTATCCGTGGAATTATTGACGATGTGGGAATTATTGAAGAGATTTGCCTTGGAAGTTTAAAAACACATGACCTTAATTTAACTAGAGATATGATTATGAATTCAAAGGTATTCAAAAAGGGAGATATTTTAATCAACGACCGTGGTTTCTTAAATAGAGAACTCATAAACTTTTTGAAGAATGAACGTGGTGTTGATACTTATGTACCACTAAAAGAAAATATGACAATATTTCAAACTGCGATTACAGCCGCTCAAATGGATAATAAATGGAGAAAACATCCAACAAGAGAAAATCAAAAAATTGCCCTAGTTACTGACCTTGGCTCATTCTGGGAAAGCAAAAACACAGATAATGACGTTCCCCTTAATGCTGCCGTAGTATGGGATACAGAAACTAATAAATACTTTGCTTTTGTAACAACTAACGTGAATGACTCTGCTAAACAAATTGTTTTAACATATGAATTACGTCCAGAAATAGAAGAAGATTATCGTCAATTAAAAGATTTTTGGCTACTAGACCATTTTAAAAGTACAAAACTAAATATGAATGCATTCCATATTATTACCGTCCTTTTTGGCTACTTATTCTTTCAAATTTTTACAACTAAACCAGAAGGTGAAAAGTATGCTAATAAGTGCTTACCAACAGTATTAAAAAATTATAATTCACAAGAATTTCCGTATTTGATTTTTTATGTAAAAAATGAATTTGGTATTTTATCAATTATGGAATTTTGCAAATTATATGCCAAATGTGATGAACGAGTCCGAAAAAAGCTAGAAACCGTATTTGAAATGGCGACAAAAAAAGAGGTTCTTAGGGAATAAATTCCTAAAAACCTCAAAAATTAAAACATAAATTTGATATGATAAAAGATAATGCAATAACTCCAACCAATAGGTATATAGTTATATTTTTACTTCGGGCATTTTTAATAATATTAGTTTTACCTATAATCAATATAGCAATACAACAGATTATTGTAATAATTAAAAATCCAATAGTTAATACAATCATTTTTTGCTGTCTACTTCTTTCATTACACGTTCTACTGAGATAACTGAATTATCATTTTCTTGTAATTCCTGCCAGCCTTCTTCAATATTCTCAGCAATCAACTCTTCCCATGATGAGTCATCATCATCACTACTTCCTTGATATGTTATTTCTTCACCTTTGATACCATATCTAGCCACATCTCTAGTATTTCCACCAAAGCCATTTTGACCAGAGGTATCAAGATAAATAAATATCATACCATCTACAAGTTCATTTTCTTCCCATCTAATATCATGCACTTGTAGTGAGTCTGGATTTTTTAACATGGATTTATAATCTAATACGCATTTAACGGCTTTTTGTTCCAATTCATTCAAAGGCTTTTCGTTTGTAAAAATAAATATTGCAATACAAGCAATAATTACAAATAGTACAACACCGCCACCAATAATTCTTTTTTTCTTATCAAATTTTATTTTCTTATGATAACCACAATTTGGACATCTTTTTACTGTGTCACTTATTTCCTTACCGCATTCAGGGCACTTTATTAACGCCATACTACCTCCTACAACTTACTCCTTATATCATGCAGAATTTGAATAACTTCTGCTGCTGCAAAAAATCCTAATAAATATACTCCATGCAGTGCAAAGAAATATAATCCTTCCCAAAAAGTAACTTCAACATCCTTGTTTAGGAAAAATGATATTACTACAATAATAATGCCAACAATCTTTATTGCACTAGCAATTATATTTTTATCATTAGTAACAACGCATTTGTCATCATCCTCTTTGCCATTACAATATGGGCATCCATCTTCAGGATTTGTCATTTCAAATTCTTTTCCACAAATCTCGCACTTAACTTTTTTAGCCAAAACCTAACACTCCTCTCATTACCACAATCATACCACACAATGGACATCGTGTCCATATATTTTAGTGGACTAATTGTCCATAATAAAAGTAGGACGGTGATATGGATGAAACATAGTGACACCTACTACTTTGACATTATACGTGATAATATTAAAAAGTATCGTGAGGCTGCCAATCTTACTCAACAACAACTTGCCGATAAAGCTGGTATTACAATGAATTATGTTGCTAAAATTGAAAGCAAAAAGATGCAACGAGGATTTACAATTGTAATTCTTGGTAGGATAGCTGATGCACTTGAAATTGATATTAGAAAATTGTTCGAGCCACTAGATGAATAGTGGCTCTTTTTTTATTTATCAAATTTCTTTTTTAATTCTCTATATGTATAAGGCTTTGCACCATGTAATGTAAAAACTGATTTACTTGTAGGTGTTACTACAATGGTATGTTCTTTTAAAACTATATCAACTACATAGTAACAATTGCCTTTATTTATATAATATATTCCATCTTTTTCATAAATCATTGTTCAACGACCTCGCTTTCTGTTTGTGTTGGTTCTAAAGCTGTAACTCTATTTTCCAGATTAGAAATAGTAGTTGTCTGTAATTGTAATTGCTCTTCAAGTGTTTCAATACGTGAAGTATTACTTGCAATATCTTCTTGCATGGCTTCGATAGTAGTCTTAAAATCTCTATAATATGCAACTTCAATAGTTGGTAATAATGGACAATCAGTAAAAACATTGGTAACTGGATAATAAGTAAGTGGCATTTGAACTTTACCAATGTCTATTGTTTGTGGATTAGCTAGTTGATAGTAAACTATTGTGTTATGTAATTGTAACCATGTTTTCCATTCCTCTATTGTAGTCGCAGTTCTTTTATCTACCCTGACAATCAATTGTGTAAAAGAATTTCCTATACCTTGAGCATCGTTACTATATAAATACGAAGCACTTTTAGCCACAAAATTATTAGACATTACTATTATCTCATTTACACTTGTACTTATGTTATCGGTAGCTATAGGATAAGTGTTATTTTCATCAGCCCCAGAATTGTAATGAAACCAACTCTCACTACCATTTAAAACAGTCTTACCAACATTTTTATCCAAATATAAATGATAATTTCCATCGCTTTCATTATAAGCTATTCTGAACTGGTCTTTAATTGTATCACTAATCTTAGCAGCAAATTGTCCTTCTGGAAGAGCGATAGGTGTTGTAGTAGATTGATATGGTTCGTATTCTGTAGCTTCTATGCCTTGCTCTATCATTGGGTATAGAGTTAAATTATTAATCTCTTTGTCTGTTTGAATAGCAATACCTATTTTTGAAAATGTAGTATTTTCATTAAGCGTTTTTGTTGAATTATAATCAATCGGAAAACCAAATATTTGGTTGTCTTCTAAATCTGTAGCTATTGTCCATATACTTCCTTGTTCGGGAAACTGTCCATTATAGTGATAACTTAGTGTATAATCTCCTTTTGGTAAAATAAAATTTTCTATAAAGTTCAAAGCGGTATAATCTGTCGTAGTTCCATTTATAGTTACAGAATTATCATCATTCTTAGTTATTGTTAGACCATTAATCGTTTGTGAAGTTATATTATTGGGTAATAAATTCTTACCACAACTTGTTATATTAAAATCTTCTTCAATAACCTCAATTGGCTGAGGATAATCTGGACTTGGACTTGGTTGTCCTCCTGTATAAGGTTCAAACAAATCTTCATTTTTTCTTGTTATTCTAAAGTTAGTTAGTATACATTGCTCTGTTTCCCCATCCATAAATCTATTTCCATATAAATAAACTGTTCCATCTAAATCATTTTGAGTTATTTCACGTGCTGTACCTACATACCAAATAGTGTCACTACCTGCAAGGTTTATATAATTGTTGTACTCAAAACCAAGATTCCTTTCAAAGTTTAAATATACTGTATCACCAACATTTAAAGTTGGACATAATTGTTTTAACGTTGCATTTGTATCAATTCCACCATTACCATTTTGTGCTATTGGCATCGTTATTGTTTTCCCATTATCACTTACAATTATATTTTCAGTTACTATTGCATTTGCATTAAATAATTGAATACCTTGTGTAGTTTCCTGTTCACACACACCATCTACACTAACATTTTGAAATTCTGAATAAGAACTATCTTCAATATTAATAAAATATCCTTCTGCCGTTCCACTATCATATAAATTGTTTTCTATACGATAAACTCTATTGGAAACTTCATCTATTTCTTCTGTGTTCTTTTCAATTCCTTCTTGATACGCAAGTGCATTCTGATTAAACTCATATTCTTTTTGTGCAGCATTTTGATTAAAAGCTTGAGTCTTCGTGTCAGCATTAGAATTATAACTTTGCTCTTTAGCTGTTGCGTTGTCATTATATTCAGAAAGCTTAGTAGCTGCATTACTATTATAAGTATCTGTCTGTGTCGTTACGTTCGTATTGAATGCATTTGTCTTTGTTGTTGCATTTTCATTAAATGCATTCAATTTATTAGTAGCATTTGTATTAAATTCTTCTGTTTTAGCTTCTGCATTACGATTGTATTCATCTATCATCTCGTCAGTATAAGCTTCATCACCCATAACTAAGAAAATCGCATTCTCTTGTTGCGGATTAATACTTTTTTCATTTTCTTCTGGTATTATGCATCCATTCATTTTACTCAACCCCCTCAAATGTTACCTCTGGAGTGACTTCCAAGGTACCTTTCATAATAGTTTTTATAATATTTCCTTGTTGAACCTGTATATCACACACATACTTATTGCCATATATAAAGTCGGCTGTATCACTAGGTTGAATTGTTACATGATAAGAATGGTCACTATCATCATAAACAATTTCACCAGTAGATAATTTCTTTTGTATTCTAATAGTCTTCGTATTATAGTCGTCTTTAACCGTAAACCACATTTCGGTAGCTGAAACAGGAATTACATTGCCATTAGCATCAATTCTTTTAAACGTAAATTTATATGTATCACGTCTAGTAAAAATAATATCTACTAAATATTTTTCATCTTCCATAGCTATAAAATTTCTCCTTTCTCTGTAATAAAAAAAAGAAGGCAATGCGAAAACATTGTCTCCCTCTATCTTTAATAATATTTTTGTAAGAAGATGAGCTAGTTATATGTTATATCAATAGAAAAAAGGTGCTTGGATTTCAAAATTCCAACACCTTTTCATTGTTTATTGCTAAAACGGTGACTTCCTTACGAATTGAAGTTCTTCTTTATATTTAGATTGATATAAGTCTACATCTTCTTCTCTTTCTTTCTCTTCTTCCTCTAAGAAATCTCTCATATCAGGTAGTTCATCAATAGAAGATAGCCCAAAATAATCTAAAAACTCACTAGTAGTCTCATATAGAATAGGTCTACCTGGCATATTACTTCTACCACTTTCTTTAATAAGGCCCTTTGCAACTAGTTTTCTTATAATATGATTATTAGATATACCTCTTAACTCATCTACTTTAACTCTTGTGATAGGTTGATTATAAGCGATAATAGCAAGAGTCTCTAATGCTGCTTGACTTAAATTATTATTATCTTCTGTTGTTAATAGTTTTTGATAATACATATTATGTTCTTTCTTAGTAGTTAGTTTTAATTTATCTCCTAGAAAATCTATTCTAATACCTCTACTATCACTTTGATAATCAGTTTGTAATTCTTTAATTAATTCTTTAACATCATCTTTAGATATTTCTAATACTCTACTTATTTCATCAAGGTCAAGGCCATCATCACCTACTACAAATAGTAATCCTTCTAATACTGCTTTTAAATTCATTATGATACCCCCTCTACGATAATATCACTAAATAGTTCTTCTTGTTTAATTAATAATTCTTTATTTCTAGCCATATCAAGTATTGCAAGAAATGTTGCCACGATATATTCTTTGGTTGATACAGGGAAAAGCTTAAAGAAACTTACCTTTTTTTCTTTCTTTAAGATACTTTTTATCTCTAATTTTCTACTTGATACAGTTATTTCTTTCATCGTTACTTTAGTAGATAAAGGCTTTTCTTCGCTTTTTCTTACTAAAAACTTTTTAAAGGCATCTACTAATAAATCAAGAGAGCCTTCTCCTGTAATTAAGGTGTTTTCTTCAATATAGTTATTAATATTTTCTGGTAGTTTGGTATGAATCTCTTGTCTTTTACTTTCATTTTCTTTTAAAGTCTTAGTTATTTCTTTATAAGCTTGATATTCTAGTAGTCTTGCCACTAACTCTTCTCTTGGATCTTCTTCCTCTACCTCTTCTTCATCTACTTTAGGTCTTGGTAGTAACATCCTTGCCTTTATCAAAGTAAGTTCACTTGCCATTACTAGGTAAGCGGATGCGATATCTAAGTTTTGTTCTTTCATTTTATGAATATAATCTAAATACTGTCTTGTAATACTTTCTATTTCAATATCAAAAATATCCATCTTATTTTCTTTTATCAAGTGAAGGAGCAAATCAAGTGGTCCTTCAAATACTTCTAATTTTAAATCCATATAAGCTCCTTACCTTTCTATATGTATTATAACAAGGTTAAGAACTTTTTTCAAACAAATTGAATCTACCCCAATAAATAATTATAAATACCTCATATTTTAGCAAATAATTTCCATATTAAAACAACTTTTCCAGCATTTTAAAAAACTAGGAATAAATCCTAGTTAATTCTCTTATGGGGCGGTATAAGGGAATCGAACCCTTGCATACTGGTGCCACAAACCAGCGTGTTAACCACTTCACCAATACCGCCATCTGAAATACATACTTATTATAAACATAAAACTACTAAATAGGCAAGTTTTTTTTGAAAATATGTATAAAAAATAAAAATATGTAAATAATAAAAATAATTAGCACTTACACTTGACAAGTGCTAAAACTAGTGGTATAACATAATTGTAATGAGAAAGGAAAGTGATAATATATGTTACCAACAAGATTTTATTTTGATAATGCATTTGATCAATTATTTGGAAATGAAGGAAGTAAGATGATGAATTGTGATATCTATGAAAAAGATAACACATATCATGTAGAGATGGATTTACCAGGATTTAAGAAAGATGAAATTAAAGTAGAATGTAACAAAGGAAACTTAGTTATAACTGCTGAAAAATCATCTAATGAAGAAGATAAAGATGAAGATAAAAAATATCTACGTCGCGAAAGAAGTTATGGTAAATATTCTAGAAGTTTCTATCTAGGTGATATTAAAGAAGATGCTATTGAAGCTAAATTCGATAATGGTACATTAAGTATTTCTATTCCAAAAATTGATGAAAATGAAAATAAAAAACTTATTGATATAAAATAAAAGAAGGCAGCTAGTCTTCTTTTTTTATGTCCAAAAAGTATATAAATAAAGTATTTAGAATAATTCCTAATATAACTAAATCTATAATAATAAAATTAGTCTTAAAATAATCATAATTTATCATATACATCATACTATGTGCTCTATAATCAGTATATAGTTTAACTACTATTATTCCTAAGTAAAAAGTAAGAGCGAATGCTATAAGATTATAACTAACTAATTCTTTATAAATATCTTTTCTACTTATCACTGTAAATATATTTATTAAGACAAACAAACTACACATAACAAGAAAAGATATACCAAAAGCTCCACAATTAAATATAACCTCTAAAAGCAAACAAACAAATATAACAAAGAAAACTACAGAAAGTAATCTAAGATAATATGCTATAGATTTAAGCATGGGCAAGTCCTCTATCTAGTCCATCCGCTATTTCTTGTTTAAACTCTTCTTTAAATCTAGGAAGTTCTTTCTTAATAACATCAGGATAAACATTCTTAGTATTTTCTATCGCTTTTTCAATATCAAAGATATTTACTTCATGTCTATTATTATAAATAGCATAAGAAAAAGCTTGTTGTAATATTGTTAAGGTTACATCAGGGTATCTTGAACCTATTTCATATATTCTTCTATATTCACTAGTAAGGTCAGTAAGAAAAGCCATAATCTTCCCTTTAACATAAGGGTCATACATTAACTTAGCTCCTGTTTTCTTCTCTATTTTAGGTAGTGTTCCCATACAAATAGCAATTGTCTGTTCTCTTGTAGGCTCTAATACTTCTACCTTTTGAAAACGTCTAACAAAGGCTTTATCTCTTAAAATATATCTTTCATACTCTTCACTAGTAGTCGCCCCAATAACTTTAATATCTCCTCTATCAAGACCTGGTTTAAACATATTAGCAAAGTCAAGAGACTCACCCTTACTTCCCATTAAAGTATGAATCTCATCTATAAATAATATTAAGTTAGTATATTCTTTTAACTCATCTAAAAGTATTTGTATTTTACTTTCTCCTGTATCTGGGTCAGTTCCAAGTAATGCTGACGTATTAACTTTAATAATCTGATATCCTTTTAAGGCATCAGGAACATTACCTAACTGAATCCGATAAGCAAGTCCTTCAACAATAGCAGTTTTACCAACACCAGGTTTACCTGTTAATATAGCAGACTTCTCAGGTGTAAGTAATATTAAGACTAACTGCTTAATCTCTTCTTCTCTTCCAATAGCAGGATTAGTAATATATTCTTTTTCCGTAAAATTTTCTCCATAACTTTTTAATATACTAACTTTACTTTTTCTAATAATTCCATCATTCATTCTTATCAATCCTTTACTACTTTAGTATAACATAAATATTAAATTATTTATACCCTATATCATAGTTACTAGGTCCCATAATACATTTACCATCTAAATCAAATCTAGAACCATGACAAGGACAGTCCCAAGTCTTTTCAACTTCGTTAAAGACCAAACTACATTTTAAATGAGGACATTTATTATAGACAATATGGTCCTTACCTTTATCATCTTTATAAATAGCAACGGCATTTCCATTTATTCTTGTAAATCTAGGATTACCATTATAGAAAGTTTTATTTTTATTGACTTTACTATCTATAAAACTATAAATATTACTAAAGATATTTAGAGGATAATTAATTAGTTTCTGTTTATTAAAAGCTCTTCTAGGGTCAAACAACTCTTTATAGATATTATATTTATTATTAATTAAGTCTTTTATAATAGTACTAGCAAGTATACCATTAGAGTTACCCCAAGTGTTATAACCAGTAGATAGTATTAAATTATCATCAATAAACCCTATTAAAGGAAGATGGTCTAATGTCATTAAATCATAATTACTCCAAACATAATCATAATTAGTAATACCAGTACTATCCTCTAAATCATCTAACATCATTCTACTATTAGAGGCAAAGGCTAAATTAGTAGAAGATGACACCGTTAATAAGTAATTATTATAATATCTCATAGAGTTTAAAGGTTTCTCTATATTAATAGCATTAAAGTCATAACTATTTTTAACACTTGAACAAACTAAGAAAGACTTCTCCAAATAACACTTTAAAGGCATTAAATAAGGTAATAAAAAGTAAGGGTAATGAAGAGCAAGAACTATCTTTTTAGCCTTAATAATATTCTTTTCAGTATAGCATTTAAAATAATTATCCTCTTTTTCTATTTTAATTATCTTTGTATTTTCATAAACTCTATGATTAAGACTAATAGATTTCTTAACTATTTCTTTTATAAATTTTAAAGGATGAAAGATATATGTATCATTAACATAAAAACCAGCTTCTACCCTCATTCCATTAGGTAATTTCTTAATAGGAGTAGTCTTTTCCCTAAAAGATGAAACAATATTTCTTTCTTTATCAATCTTCTTAACATTTAAAGAATCTAATGTATATAAATAAGATTTACTTCTCTTAAAATCACAGTCAATATTCTCATTTTTTACAATATCACTAACTATCTTTAAAGCCTCTTTTTGACTACGATAATATAAATAGCTTTTATCTCTTCCAAAAATATACTTGAGTCTAGTATAAATATCTTCTTGTAAAAAAGTTATTTTCGCACTACTTCTACTAGAGGCTCCACTACCTATTCTATTTTTTTCTACCAAAGCTATTTTTCTATTATCATCCCTAAACTGATAAAAGGTACTACATCCTGTAATACCTCCACCAATTATTAAAATATCAACATCTATATTTTCATTTAATGCTTCATACTTATCACTATCATTAACAGTATCTTGCCAAATAGAAATATTTTTCATATCATCACCTATTTCTATTATGGCTAAAATTTAATCATATATACTATCTTTATCGTAACTAATTATATCTCCAGTAGTAGCATTAATCTCATAATCATATTCTATATTATTATAAAAGAATTCTAACTCATAAACTAAAGTATGATTATCATGCTCTAACTCTTCTCTTGTAAATCTAACACTATTAATATCAAGACCTGCAGCAGTTAAAGCAATAGTCTTAGCTTCATCTAAGGATATGCTAGCAGTTACCCCATTAAGGCTATTTTGGCCATTAGAGTTACCATTATTATTACTATTACCGTCGCTATTACCATTATTGTTATTATTACCATTGTTAGTATTATTTTGATTGTTATTAGTATTTACACTTCTATAATCAGTATAAATAATCTTACCTTCTTTAGCATCAATCTTATATTCATAGTCTCTATTTTGATAATAAACTTCTACTTCATAAATACCATTATCAAATTCAAAATCAATGCTTTCAAAGTATAAATCACCGCTACTAACATTCATATTATCAGCAACAATATCTTTTACTTCATTTTTACTAATAAATGTAGTCTTAAAATAAATTAAAATAAGTAAAGCAAGTACAACAAGAATACCTACTACTATAATAATTATCTTTCCATATTTCTTCATAATATCTATCCTCTCTATACTTAAATTTTATCATTACATTTTATTTAAGTAAAGATTAATTTAGAAGAAAAGAAGAACCTACAATTGTTCTTCTAATAACTTATCTGTTATTTTCCAATAACCATTTTTATTAGCTCCAATTCTTTCAATATACTTGTTATCAATAAGCACTTTAAAATTTCTTATAATTGTTCTTTTATTTACATCAAGCAACCTAGCTAATTCATCTTGTGTTATATTAGGTCTATCCATAATTAATTTTACAATTGATTTTTGAAGTTGATTAAGAAATATATATGATTCATATTTTAATTTACTTGTTTCTTTTTTAAATTGATTTTCATTAAAAGGAATACTAACTCTTATGTGATTTGGAAAAAAATTAAATATAGATTTAGCATAGCTTTTTAATACTCTTTGTATACCAGTTCCTAATTGTTCAACAAAACCTAAATCTCTAAAAATTCTCATTAATTCAGGATTCCTAGGATTAGAAAAACCTTCTAAAAATTCATCTTGTGAGACTCCTTCTTGAATACCACCGTTTGATGAAATAACTAACTTATCATCAAATAACTCAAACTTCGGTGAATATCCATTACACCAGTCATTATGAACAAGAGCATTTGTAACCAACTCTTTAACCGCATTATAATCATACAACTTAATTTCTTTTCTGGTTTTATATTCAATTTTAGTGTAAGTTTTATTCTCTAACATTATTTTATTTAAAATGTTATCAGTTATTTTTACTAAAGAACAAAATCCAAAATCTTCATTTTCTATTAAATTAGAAACATCATTCCCTTTGTATTTAGCAAATTGAACAGAAATATTATTATTATCTGCTAATAAGTAAGCTAAATAATTAAATTCATGATTATCATTATAAAAATCAAGTTTCTTTAAAAAATTATCATTTACTTCAAAGCCTTTTTCTTGATAATAAATCTTTAAGGTTTTAAATTTTAAATCTTGCTTAGGAGATTTAATATTTTTTAAAGAATTTCTTGTACGTTTAGAAAACAAATTTAATATATCTTCTTGATTCATACTCTCTACTGAAGAACCGATTCTAATAAAACAACTATCTGGTGTCATACCCATTCCTCTTAAATAATAAGGTCTTTCATTTCCTTTAGCAACTATTATTTGAATATATTTTTTACTATTCTTTTCATTTAATATAACATCAAATAATCCTAAAGCTGATGGCATAATATTGTCTTTTATTCTGTCTTTTATCGTTCTTTGTAATAAATCTAAATTTCCTGTTAAACTTTTATATTTCCTTTATCATCTACACCTATAAATATATTTCCACCATCTGTATTTAAAAAAGCAATTACTTCTTTTTCAATATTGTCTGTAAGTTTTATTTTAAATTCTGTTCTTTTATCCTCTGTCAACCCTATCATTTAAGTAACACCTCCAATTACAATTATACTAGATGTCACTATAAATGTCACTATAAATGTCACTATAAATTTTATATACAGAAAAAGAAGAACCTATAATTGTTCTTCTAATAACTTAAGCTTAGCTTCTTCTTCTTTTAATTTCTCTCTATCAAGGTCAACTATATTCTTAGGTGCTTTATTAACATAGTTTTCATTACTAAGTAATTTCTTACGTCTTTCGATAGAGTCTTTTAACTTCTTAATATCTGCTTCCAATTCTTCTTTATTGACTTCATTTTTAAAGAAATAAGTAATATCAATTAAACTAGATTTATAGTTAATAGACTGATAATCTTCTAAAGGCTCTTTAACTATCAATTCATCTGTAATCTTTAATTGTGACTTATAGATATATTCTAAATCACTATTAGTACTAAACATCACTTTGTCATCTTTTTTAATATTATTAGTAGCCTTTAAATTTCTTATCTCTCTTAAATCAACTATTACTTTAGATATTTCTTCAACTTCCTTATCAAATACAGTCTCACTATCATACTTAGGATAAGTACTAATTACAATAGATTCACTATCTTTAAATGGTAACATCTGGTAAATCTCTTCTGTTACATAAGGCATAAATGGATGAAGAAGCTTTAATATAGTTGTTAAAACATCAAGTAAAACACTCTTAGTTGTATCATTCATATTCGCTTTACTTAACTCTATATAATTATCACAAAAGTCTTCCCAAATAAACTTATATAACATATTACCAACATTATGAAAGTCATAACTATCCATATTTTTAATAACATCTTTTATTAAGTTGTTTTTTAAAGTTAAAATCCATTTATCTGCTTTACTTAAATTCTGATAATCATATCCAGCTGTTTTCATATCTTCAAGATTCATTAATACATAACGAGAAGCATTCCACAACTTATTAATAAAGTTCCAAGTAGATTTAACTTTCTCTTCATCATAACGCAAATCTGTACCTGGAGCAGTATTAGTAGTTAAGAAAAATCTAAGACTATCCGCACCATACTTATCAATAACGTCCATTGGGTCTACTCCATTACCTAAAGACTTACTCATCTTACGTCCTTCTTTATCACGAATAAGTCCATGGATAAGGCAATCTTTAAATGGCCGTTTACCAGTAAACTCTAAACCTTGGAAAGTCATACGATTAACCCAAAATGGAATAATATCATAACCAGTTACTAAAACATTATTAGGATAATATCTTTTAAATAAATCCGTCTCTTCTGGCCAACCTAGTGTTGAAAATGGCCATAATGCAGATGAAAACCAAGTATCTAGTACATCTTCATCTTGTACCCAGCCATCACCCTCTGGCGCTTCCATTCCAACATATACTTCATCACCTTTATACCAAGCAGGTATTCTATGTCCCCACCATAATTGACGAGATATACACCAGTCATAAGTAATTTCCATCCAGTGATTCATTGTTTTCTCATAACGTTCTGGCACAAAGTTTACTTTAGTATCTTTATTCTTTTGATTTTCAAGAACTCTATCAGCAAGAGGTCTCATCTTAACAAACCATTGTTTAGATAAAGTTGGCTCAACTACGGCATCACTTCTTTCACTATGTCCAACATTATGAGTCATCTCTTCAATACCAATAAGTAAATCTTGTTTTTTCAAATCTTCTACTAATTTCTCTCTACACTCTTCTCTAGTCATTCCTTCATAACCAGGAGCATTCTCATTCATAGTAGCATCCAAGTTCATTACCACAACCCGAGGTAAGTTATGTCTCAACCCTACTTCATAGTCGTTAGGGTCATGAGCAGGAGTTATCTTAACAACACCTGTTCCAAACTCTGGGTCTGCATGAATATCCCCAACAATCGGTATTTCTTTATTAACAATAGGAAGAATTACTGTTTTACCAATTAAATGTTTATATCTATCGTCACTTGGATTAACAGCAACTGCAGTATCACCAAATAAGGTCTCAGGACGAGTAGTTGCCACATCTAAGTATTCATCAGTACCAGTTATATAATATTTAATATGATAAAATGCTCCCTTATCTTCTTTATAGATAACCTCTTCATTAGATAAAGCTGTCATTTGAACTGGATCCCAGTTAATAATTCTCTCTCCTCTATAAATTAAACCTTTCTCATAAAGTTTAACAAAAACATATCTAACCGCTTTACTAAGTCCTTCATCTAAAGTAAATCTTTCTTTCGTATAATCAAGACTAAG
>CALVIV010000022.1 GCA_944331935.1 uncultured Bacilli bacterium
ATTTTATATATGAATCCAAGGTAAAATAATTCGTCATTTTATTATTTTTCTAGTAGAAAGAAGTTTGTCATTCTACAATTTTTTACCTTCTTTCTCTTTATCTTTGTTAATTTAATGATAACAGAAAAAAAGAACTTAGACAAGTCCTTTTATTTATAATTATCTGCTCTAACTTCCATAAAACTTTGTGGATGATTACATACTGGACATACATCAAGTGCATCTTTACCAACATATACATGTCCACAGTTACGACAAATCCAAATCTTGTCTCCATCTTTATGGAATACTTTATCATCTTTAACATTCTTAAGAAGTGTTAAGTATCTTTCTTCATGTTCTTTCTCAATCTTTGCTACACTTTCAAATAAGAATGCTAAGCGATCAAATCCTTCTTCACGAGCAGTCTCAGCGAAACCTTTATACATATCAGTCCACTCATAGTTTTCACCAGCAGCAGCATCTTCTAAGTTAGTCATAGTATCAGGAATATCTCCACCATGTAACTCTTTAAACCAAAGTTTAGCATGTTCCTTTTCATTATTAGCAGTCTCTTCAAAGATAGCAGCGATTTGTTCATAGCCATCTTTTCTAGCTTTTGATGCGTAATATGTATATTTATTACGAGCTTGACTTTCTCCAGCGAATGCTGTCATTAAGTTTTGTTCAGTTTTTGAACCTTTTAATTCCATATTTAATACCTTCCTTCTATAATTTATTTATATTAAAGAGATTTCTCTCTTAATATACTTCTTCTATCTTTAAAATTAGTATGAATAAGTTTTATTGCCTTAGTACTATTAGGATAGTCAAGATAAGTTTTATAGATATCTATAACATCAGGATTTTTATAACAAAATCTAATACTATTATTTTTATCGTCTTCTTCTAAGGATAAAGCCCGTTTTTTATTTATTTCATCCATCTTACTAATAATATTAAGTACTTGCCCTCCACCTGATACACACCCTAGAGGACAATTCATAACTTCTATAAAGTCATAACTATCTAAGTCTTTAAGTACTTCTTCAACATTCTTCATACCTTGGATACTAGCAACTCTTAATTTATATGGGCCAATATTTATCGTTGCCTTATTTATTGTACCACTTTTTTCATTTTCTTCAAGAGTTAAAGAGTCTATAATCTTATCTTCTCCTGTTATTATATAGTTAACACATCTTAAAACTGACTCTAATACTCCACCACTTCTACCAAAGATAAGTCCTGCACCACTTCCTTTTGATAAAAGAGAATCAAACTCTTGAGGTTTTGTTTTAGTAATATCAATGCCTGATTCTTTTAAAAGCAATACTAATTCACTAGTAGTAAGACATACATCCATTCCCATTTCTGTTCTTCTTATTTCAAACTTCTTAGCAGTACAAGGTGCTACTACAACATTAACTATTTTTTCTTTTGGTATGTTCATCATCTTAAGAAAGTAAGTATTAATAACAGAACTTTGAATACCAATCGGGCTCTTAACAGTAGATAGATGATCTAATCTATCTGGATGATATATTTCTAAATATTTAACCCAGGATGGGCAACATGAAGTAAACATAGGTAAAGTACCTTTGTTCTTTAATCTATTAACTAACTCATGGGCTTCTTCCATAACGGTCATATCTGCACCAAAGGTAACATCAAAGACATAGTCAAAACCTACTTCTTTTAAAGCTCCAACTAACTCTTTTTCAAGAAATGTACCTGGTTCTAGTCCAAAGCCTTCACCAATTGAGGTTCTAACTGCAGGTGCGACTGATATAGTTACAATTTTATCAGTGTCATGCAAATAATCTAAGACTCTCTTATAATCATATTTAGGAACTAAGGCCCCAACAGGACAATTTAAAATACACTGCCCACAGTTTATACACACTGCTTCCTTACATTTTTCATCATAGTTAATTCCTACAACATCTCTACAGATAGTCTTACATCTACCACAGTTAATACATCTTTCTTTAATTCTTTTAATACTAGGATTATCTTCATCAATCCTAACTGCTTTATTTAATTCCATAACTACTCTTTCCTTTACAACTATCACATATACCTTCAAATACTAAGTTAATGTGTCTAACATCTTTTAAATTAGAATCTGATAACATATTATCAATTATATTTTTATCTAGAAATACATCAGTAATTTTATTACACTTAAGACAATAAAAGTGATAATGGTCTTTTCTATAATCATAGTGAATACCATCAAGACATTCTATTCTTCTAATTATATCATCACTAACTAGACTCTTAACTGTTCTATATATAGTCGCTTGTCCTATATTTTTATCCTTTAATAGATCACACAACTCTTTAATAGTAGGATGTTTATAACTATTCTTTAACACTTCTATTATCTCTTGTCTTTGTATTGTATTTCTTTCCATATCTACACCTTATTGATAATTATTATCAATTAAATTATAATAAAATTAAATCTTTAAGTCAACGAAAAAGAACTAAATATTTCTATTTAATTCCTATATATTTTCTTTTAAACTCTTCTAAGTCTTTAAAGTATTTATTCTTAAAATCAATATCATTATTAACAAGACCTAAGTCTTTACTCTGTTTAATTTTATGTAAATATCTAAGTCTCATTAACTCTTCTTTTTCACTTTTCATAATCTTACGAATACTTAACTATATTCTTTAACCTCCTAATCACTTTCTTTTCTATTCTTGAAATATAAGATTGACTTATACCAAGTAGTTCTGCAACTTCTTTTTGAGTTAATTCATTATGTCCCATAAGTCCATATCTTAATATAATAATATCTCTATCTCTTGGATTTAGTTTCATAACTTCATCTAACATTAATTTTTTATCAGTCTCTTCTTCTATTCCCTTAGTAACTATATCGGCATCTGTTCCTAAAATATCTTCAAGATGTAACTCATTACCTTCAGCATCAAAGCTTAATGATGCATCAATACTAACTTCTGTTTTAGACTTCTTAATCTTTCTTAAATACATTAATATTTCATTATCAATACAACGTGAAGCATAAGTTGCAAGTTTTATATTTTTATCAGGTTTAAAAGTATTTATTCCCTTTATAAGGCCAATTGTGCCTATACTAACCAAATCTTCTAAATCTACTTTAGTATTTTCATACTTTTTAGCAAGAAATACGACTAATCTTAGGTTATGTTCTATTAACACATCTCTTGCATGAATATCTCCATCCATCGCCATAACTAAATAGGCTTCTTCATCTTCTTTAGATAATGGTTCTGGTAAGATATCACTACTACCTACATAAAATATCTCACAACTCTTATCAAGTAAAAATGCTACTAAGTAAAGCAAACTAATCATTTTAATTCCTCCTCTATTATATTGGGAAGTATGCAAGATGCTCCCTTTATTTCTATTTTTTTAGGACTAATGCCTAATAGGTATTTCTTTGTAATTAAATTATCATCTATCTTTAATTCCTCTATTTCTATACATCTAAGTAAACTATTAGAATCTACTGTTTTAAACGGTACTAAAATTGATTCTTCTAAACTAAGATTTATTTCACTAGAATTAATTAGAATAACTCCTCTTTTCTTATAAGGGTCTTTAATATTATTACCAGTATCTAAAAATCCTAAAGTATTAACTACACCTTTTTTACATTTAATAGATACTTTATGTAATAGTTCTCTTTTCTTTTTCTCATTCTCCATTGTTTTATGATATAGATAAAAGATTATAGGGCTACTAATTAAAATAATAATTAAGTTTAGACTAGTTCCATCATGAATAAAGATAAAACCTTTTTGTTTATAACTAAACTGATTATTTAAAAAGTAGATAAGTCCTCCTAAGATAATACTATTGCCATAAAGACTCTTTATAAGAGTGATAAATAATTCTTTAGACGTTATCTTAAAACCAACTAAAATCATAATAATACTTATTACTACTTTAAAAAGAAATAAAGAAATATTATTTAAGGGTAGGAATAAAAGAAAGGTACTAAGACTTCCTAGAAATGAAGATATTACTAATCTTCTTTTTTTAGAAAAGACTTTACACTCTATACTAACTGTCATTAAAAGGAGTAAATCAAACATGAAATTAATAAAGAATATTAGATCTAAATATACTTTCATTCCTACCACCGTTTTAAGTATATAAAAAAAGAAACGAATAATTTGTCGTTTCTAGGATATATAAGTTTTAATTTTATCATGAGTAAAATCAAACATAACCATACCATTTATTTGAGTGTTGTAAATAATTGAACCATTTTCTTCTAGTCTTTCAATTACTTCTTTATGAGGATGATTAAATTTATTGTCTACTCCTGCTGATACTAAAGCATAAGTAGGATTAACTTTATCTATAAACTCTTCACTACTACTTGTTCTAGAGCCGTGATGTCCTACTTTAAGTATTGCAATATCACTTATATCATAATTATCTAATATGTATTTCTCATTCTTAATACTAGCATCTCCCATAAATAGTAATCTCTTATCATAAACAGTACTATATAAAACTAAACTACTATCATTTTCATCAGGATAAGTATTAGATATAACTAAAAAGTTAAAGTTACCTAAAATAAAACTATCTCCTTCTGTTAATTTGTAATGATTAGAAGAACTCTTCCATATCTTTTTCTCTAAGGTATTTAACTCATTACCATTAAAGAAAACGTTTTTAACCTCTATCTCATCCATAATTGTTAAAGCTTCCCCTGCATGGTCATAGTCTCCATGAGTTAGAACTAAGTAGTCTAATTTTGTTATTCCTAAAGTTTTAAGAAAATTAACTAAATAAACACCACTACTTGTCTTTTCATACTGCATCCATTCCTCTTGATAATAATTCATAACCCCTCCTGTATCTATTAACATAGACTTATTATTTGAAGTAATTAAGAATGAGTCTCCCTGCCCTACATCTATCATATATAAAGCATCTTTTGGAAATATTTTAGGATAAGAGTAATGTATTATTACCAAAAGAAATATTAATAATAGAAATATCTTCTTCTTTGCCTTAACAAATAAATAACTAAATATTAGGATATAGTATAATAAATAATAAACTATATTAAAACGTGCTAGAGTTATATAACCTATATTAAAGTGAGATAAGAATGTAACACTTCCTTCAAAGATATTTATAAAAAACTCTAAGATAAAAGATAAATAAGGTATAAAGAAACAAATTATAGATAAGGGAAAGATAATTACGTTAATAAAAGGAACATAGAATAGATTATAAACTATACTAAGAGGATTAGTATAAGAAAAATGATATAAAGAAATGGGTAAACTAACTAAGAAGCTTACCCATGATACTTCTAATAAGTCTATTATCTTACCTTTACTTTTCTTATTATTCATGTATAAGATTAACGTACAACTTATAACGGTAGAGTACTGAAATCCTACATCAAATATGTAATAGGGATTTATAAAGAATAGTATACTTAAAGATAATAGAATTAAGAAAAGAGGTCTAATATTCAAGTTAAAAGTGTTATTAAGAGAAAATACTAAACTAAATATTAAGGCTCTATCAATCGCTGCACAGTCTTCTATTATTAGGTAATAACAAATTAGAATGCAAAAGACAAAAAGCAAATTATTAAGATTTATGGTTTTCTTACGTAGAGTAATAATAGAAATTAGAAAACTTATTTGTGTTCCTGATAGAGCGAAAAGATGAGAAATACCAAGATTTCTAAAATCTTCTTCTAAAGTAGTATCAAAGGAAGTATCATCTCCTAAGAAGAAAACTTTTATATAACTTCCTACTTTATCATTACTAATACTACTTCTAACAGCATTTCTAATACTATATAAAATATTACTATTTTTATGTTTAATATAATAATCAGATACTTTCATTATATAAAAAATCTTTTGGTATTTTAGGTAGGTAGGATAGGAAAAACCATTAAAATTTTTACTAGAAATGGGGTCGTTCAACTCTCCTTTTAAAGTAAGAGTATCACCTAATGAAAGTTCTTTCTTTGTTTTATGTAATTCTTCTTCGGTATCGAAGTAATAAGTGGCGATAAGTTTTTCTTTTGTTTTAAGTGTCAGTGTCATTTTATTACCTTGATATTCTATAGATTCTATTACTCCTTCTACTTTGGTTTCACTCCCTTCAAACTTGGAGGTAAAATCTATATTTATATAAATAACAAGATAAATCAAACTAATTATAAATAACGTAATATAAATAGATTTAAATAGTAATACTTTCCTTAATATCATCAAAGATAGCATCTCCTATGCCATTAACTTCTTTTAACTCTTCAATATTTTGAAATGCTCCTACTTCTTCCCGATATTTTATAATTGCCTCAGCTTTCGCTTCCCCAATACCTGGAAGCATCATTAACTCATCAAGGGTTGCTGTATTAAGTGATATTTTACCACTAATAACTACACTACTAGAACTAGTATCATTAGTACTATCTTCAATACAAGCATCATTTTCAATACCATTTTGATTTTTACAGGCTTCTTGTTCTATTTCTTCTTGTTCTTTAGTTTCTGTAAAACTTGCTACTTCATCAAAACTATAAACAATAATAACCATTTCATCTTTAACTTTCTTAGAAAGATTTAAAACTGAAGTATCGGCAACTTCTGTTAAATCACCTGCTAATCTAATAACATCAATAACTCTGCTACCCTCTTTAACAGTATATATTCCAGGATTAATAACTTCTCCTTTAATATCTACTTGATAGTAAACATCACTTGTCTTTTCCTCCTCTTCATCCTTTTTGATGTCTTTCTTTGTATTTAAAACAATATTTTCATCTTCTTTATCTTTCGCAGTAAAATTTTTATAGATAAAGATAGATGCTACGACTAATAGCAAAACAAGTCCTAAACCACAAAGAATAATTTGTTTTTTATGACGATAAGCAAAAGTCATTTCTTTTCCTCCTTTCCAGTTACGATACTAACAGAAAGGAAAAATAATTGCAAAAAGTGAATTTTGAAAATTCACCCCCAAAAATAGGGTAAATTTTCAAAATTCGCCTAGGGAAAATACAAAATTGACCCCCAAAATAGGGGTCAATTTACAAAATTCATACTTTTTTTATTTTTTTTCATCTCTTAGTCTATTTTCAATATTAACACGTTGAACTATGGCTAGAGAAACCATTAAACATAAGGTAAAACTACCACCATAACTCAAGAAAGGTAAAGGTACTCCTGTCATAGGCATAAGACCAAATAAGCCCATTAAATTGACTACAACATGTAAAAAGATATAGACAGCAACGCCATAACAAAGTAAAGCTCCTCTATTAGTATAACTATCTCTTCCTATCTTTAATATGCGATAAAGTAAATAGAGATAAGCAAGGATTATTATAATTCCAACAACAAGTCCTAACTCTTCAACAGTAACGGCAAAGATAAAGTCTGTATAAGGATATGGTAAATATAAATACTTTTGGGTACTATTACCAAGACCTACACCAGTAAGGCCACCATTATTAATAGAAATATACCCGTTACATACTTGATTACCTGTATCTAGTAATCTATCACATGGTCTTGTAAAGTTAAATCTTTCTATCTGTCTTGCTTGTAAAAAACTTCCTCCTGTCATAATAAGTACCGCTCCTACTACTAAACACATTCCTAGAAATAAACCAATAACTTTAAATTTAATAAGTCTTGAAACAGGAGATGAGAAAAATATTATACCTGTAAGTCCTGCAAAGATAATAGCAGTTCCTAAGTCAGGTTGTAACATAATTAAAAATGTTATAATTACTCCAACTATTAAAGGAATAATAGCGATAAAGAAGTTATTTAAACGTTTTTCATGGACTTCATAAAACCTTGCCATAAAAACTATCATAATTACTTTAATAAATTCACTAGGTTGTAAAGTAAAAGGACCAATTGGGATCCAACTAACAGCATAGTTTGTCGCTTTACCATAAATAAGTAAAAGAATAAGAACTGCTACAAAGGCAATTAAAAGAATATTTGACATCATTCCATAGAACTTAGTATTAAACTTAACCATAATTATACAAAAGATAAAACTAACTAGTAAGAATAATCCCTGTCTAAAGAAATAATCATAAGGACTTCCTCCATTCATGTATGATGTAACATTACTAGCAGAGAAAATCATTACTAGTCCTAACACAAAAAGAATTAGAGTTAGAATAAATAATGGTTTATCTATATTTTTAATTATATCTTTAAGTTTAGTCATTATTCTAACCCTCCTTATCTTTAGTCTTTTTCTTTAAGAATACCATAAATTAAAGATAGTTTAAAGTCACCTAGTCAAATTCATTAACAATTTGACATATTTTTTCATATCTTATAATAGAAAAAGGAGGTTTTTAACTATGTATTATTATGGTGGTGGATCATTTAATTCATTCCCAAGTTGTGGATGCTCTAATCAGTGGTTTTATCCTAGTTGCGGTTGGGGCTGGGGCAATAACAACAACAATAACTATGCCATAATTTTAGTTTTATTTATACTACTAGTTATTGTAATTGGTGCCAGATTTACTCGTTAAGAAAGGTTTTCCTTTCTTTTTTTTTAGATATGTGTTAAAATATAGCAAGAAATGGGGTATTTAGATGTTAAGAAATAAAGATATATTAGATGAAAAAGATAAAAGATTAAGATTAGTTAGTAAAGATGTTACTTTTCCATTAAGTAAAGATGATTTAAAGACTATAGACTTAATGGTAGAATATCTAACTAATAGTCAAATAGAAAGATTATCAGAAAAGTATAATTTAAGGCCTGGTATGGGTATGGCAGCAATTCAATTAGGTATTCCTAAAAGATATTTAGTAATTGTTCATGAAGTAGATGAAGAAGAGTTTGATACTTATATTATTTGTAATCCTAAGATTATTAGTAATTCAAGTGAAAAGATATATGTAGAAATGGGAGAAGGATGCTTATCTGTAAACCGTGAAGTTGATGGTATTGTTCCAAGATATGCTAGAGTTACCGTAGAAGGCTATGATACTAAAGGTAATAAAATAAGAGTACGTGCTAGAGAAGAACTTGCTATTGCCTTTCAACACGAAATAGATCATTTAAATGGGGTTATGTTTACAGATTATATAGATCCTAAAAATCCCTATAAAGACAGTGATAAATATAGAGCAATATAAAAACAGGACGAACCTGTTTTTTATTTTATATATTTTTTCTTACCATAGTATAAAGCTAGTACTTGTAACTTATCATCATCAGGATCTAAATCAGGAATCTCTTCTAATACTTTCATAAATTCAATCATTACTTCATCATAAGTAAGTTTAGCAAGTACCTCTCCATTAAGTACTTTTTCTTTATCTTCCCTACTCTTATATAAAGCATTACTTGCAATATCTAAAGTTATATCATCTTTCTCTAAATAAGAATGGAAATGTCCTCCTACAAATAAATTATTATCATAAGAAAGTACTGCTTTATAATCTCTATTTTGAGATAAGAAGTCAAGACTTCTCTCAAAACAACAATTCATAAGATTTCTTTTAAAAATATAAGCAGATTTAGTATTTTTAAAAATCTCACTTGCTTTATAAACCTTTATAGTTCCTATATTCGTTTTAAGTTTATATAATAAACCATCATCTTCTTCACTAATCACTCCTGGGCTTAATATTACTCCCCCTTTATTTTTTCCCAACAAATCATAAATTGAACTATTTATAGAATAAGTATAATTGATATTATATTTATTTAATATCTTATCTAATGTTTTGTGTTTACCTTTCTTTTTTAGACAGGAATAATTATAAAGTAACCCTTTAATCACATTACCTTTATAATTAATATATGGTCCCGACTTTCTATATTCTTTAATAATTTCTTTTACTAATAGTGCCTCCAAATTTATATAGTGCCTTTCTGTCTTATCATAATATTCATCAATTTCGTTAAGACTCATAAATATCCCCTCTTTTAATAATTAGTATATATTATATCACATTTTACATGGACTGAAGCATTTATTTTGTTTTTAGATTTACAAAACTTCCCTTCCTTGCTAGAATTAAATAGGAGGATCTTATGAAGAAATACATTGTTTTATTATTTTTAATTATTTTATTTGGATTTACTTTTGCCTTTAGACGTCCTTTATATAATTTATATAGAACTTATTTTGTTAAAGAAAATAAAGATGTAACTTTAAAGGAATCTAATGATTATACAAGAGATTATGATTTTAATTTTGTTAAACGAACTGATGACTTTACTCCTAGCGAATATCAAGACTTATTAAATATTTATTACACTGTTTTAAACTCTGGAGTAGAAGAATTTTCATTTTACTGTCCTGATGAATATTCTTCCTGTATAGATGATGTTGATAGTCTTGCTAATAATCAAAAGGTTCTATCAACGATAAATAACTTTGTTCATCCTTTTAATAGTTTTAGACATTTAGAAACTAGTTATGATGATTATGGCAAAGTTACTTTAAAGATTGAACATATCTATAGCAATAGTGATATTAAATTAATTGAAGCGAAAGTTAAAGAAGTAGAAAGTGAAATATGGAATAATTCTATGAGTAATGAGGATAAAATTAAGGAAGCTCATAATTATATTATTAATAATAGCAAATATGATAAGGATAGAAGTGATAATAATATTGTAAGATATAAATCAGATACTGCGTATGGTACTCTTTTGGAGGGTTATAGTTTATGTGGCGGTTATACTGATACTATGGAATTGTTTTTAGAAGATATGGGGGTTAAAAGTTATAAAATATCATCAGAAAATCATGTTTGGAATGCTGTTAATTTAGATAATGCCTGGTATCATTTAGATCTAACTTGGGATGACCCAATTACTACTGATGGTAGTGATATCTTAGAATATAATTTCTTCTTAATAACTACTAGTGAGTTAAATGAGTTAGAAAATGAACAACATAACTATGATAAAAATGTTTATAGTGAGCTTGCAACTTAAAAAATGTTAGGAGATGTTTCCTAACATTTTTATTTATTCTTTTCCATCATTTTCTTAGCCATCTTTAAGATGAATTTATTAGTAGCAGGTACCTTTTCTCTATCTTGTTTATAGCCTAATGTTTTTAAAGCATTATCTGCATAATCAACACATAAATCAACTCCTGAGATAAAACTTGCCATACTTGAGCCTAAAAAGACAATAGGTCCAGCCATTTCAACACTTTCTGCAAGACGATGAGCAACTCCTGTTTCTGCTAAAAGTGCTTCTTCGCCACCAGCCATCTTTTCAAATTCATCCTTCATACCTGTATCAGTAGAGCCTGGCATTACATTATTAACTCTAATACCCTGTTTTCCTAGTTTAATAGAGGCATCACTCGCATACTCTGATAAACATCTTTTAGAATACATGTATGCAAAAGTTGCAGGTGATATTTTGGCAAGAGGTTCTACTACACTCTCTACTTCTTCCCAAGTACTTGCATTTACTACCTTACTCTGTTCTTTTCTAAATTCTTTCCAGTTAAGTCCTGCCGTACTTGTTATATAGACAATACTACCACCTTTACTAATTCTCTTAGTTAAATATTCTTCTGTAATATAGAAGTTAGCAGTGTAATTGCAGTTAAATGTTGTCATATAATCTGTTTTAGAGCCTGACAAGCCTGCTACTCCAAAGAAACAGTCAATATGTTCTGGAAGTTTACTAAATAAATTATCTATATCTTCTTTTTTAGATAAATTACATTTTATAAAGTCCTTAATCCCCTTAACATCACATGGATTTAAGTCAACAGCATAACAACTAGCTCCTAAATCTACTAGCATTTCTACTGTTGCCTTACCCATACCACTACTAGCTCCTGTTACTACACAAACTTTATCCTTATAACCAAAATAATCTTTCATATAAATCCTACCTTTCTAACTTAAGTATAGAAAAACAAAAGAAAAAAGTAAATTATTTAGAGAAAATTAGATACTTTTTTACAGTTATATGATTTACCGGTAGAATAATTTATTACTCGCATCCATCTACAAGCGAGAACATTTTCATAAGAATCTATATTATATGAAGTTTCCCCCATCTAATACAATTGAATTGTATCACAAACAGCACAATTGTGTAAAGATATTTTTGTAATTTTATTTTTTATTTTTCTTAGCCTTGTCTTTTGGTTTTTTAGTTTTCTCATCATCAAAATCAATAACACCTTCCCATTCAAATGGTTTAAGTCCTTTAAGTGCTTCACCAGCAGAAATTATTGGACGTTTCTGTTGAAAGAATCCTTCAGGAAACTTTGTTATGTTTTTCTTTGACATATACCATTACCTCCTATAAATGTACCATTTATAATTATTTATTATTGCTATCTAGACTTTTTGCATACTATCATTTTGTAATTCTTGATACATAATAGTTTCTATTTTATCTACATTTGTAAAAAAAGTATAAAGTCCACGTTTTTTCAAATCCATCAAAATGTTAAAATTCTCTAGTATTTCTTTTTGAAGTCCCTTTGGTAATTTATAAGGTTTACCATTAACAGTATGTGGATGAGTCAAATATTTAGGTAACGTAGGAAAAGCATTTTGAAGTAAAATTGCACTTTCTTTATTTGCAATTTTTCTTATCAAAATAGTATTACATTTACCATATTTTCTCTTAGTGTTTTCTGAAAGTTTTTTATATTTTTCAACCTTACTACTCAAAGGTATAAACCATAGAAGTTCTTTATATTTTACTAGAAAATATGACGGTCTACTATGAACTCCTGAATGATTTATCGATAAATTAGGATCGTCTACAAGCTCAAAAAAAATCTCTAGATATATGATACAAATATCCTTCTTTAATTTCCATTACCTTTCCCCCTTACAATAATAATATAAAAAGGACGTTATTTATCAAAAATATCGCCCTTTTAAATTTCCGGTAGAATAATTTATTACTCGCAACCATCTACAAGCGAGATAATCTGCAATGTAGAATAATTTATTACTCGCAACCATCTACAAGCGAGATAATTTCCGTAAGAAGAAAATCAACTTACATCTATATTATATGAAGTTCCCCTCATCTAATACAACTAAATTATATCATAAGTGGTACTGTGTGTAAATACTTCTTTGAAATTATTTTGACTTTTTATTCAACTATTTATCTCTTAATTCTACATCTAAAGTAGTAGTTACCTTCTTAATAATATTATCAAAGACATTCATTACTTCTTCATCTGTTAAAGTCCTATTACTATCCATAAATGTTAAGTTATAAGCGATAGATTTCTTATCATTATCAAGTTTTTCATAAACATCAAAGACATTTATTTCACTAAGTAGTCTGCCACCAGCTTTTTTAATAACTGTCTCTACTTCACTTGATGGCATAGACTTAGGTACAATGAAGGCAACGTCTTTAACTATTGTTGGGTACTTTGAAGCTTCTTTATATTTTAAAGGTTTAACTTTAGTCATTAAAGCATTCAAAGATAACTCACAAACATACACTTCGTCTTTACAAGTTTTAGGATGAACTCTACCCATAATACCAATTCTTTTACGATCAAGAAGGATATCTGCAGATACTCCTGGATGTAAGTCTTTAACATTACTCTTAACGAAGCTATAACGGTTTTTAAAACCTAAGTAATCAAGAATACTTTCAACAATTCCTTTCATCAAGTAAAAATCTACTTTCATTGAACCTTTCCAAGGATTAGTAACATAGTTACCTTTCATAAGAAATGCTATCTTAGACTCTTCATTATATGATTTATCATAAGTTTTAGCAATCTCGTAGATATTTATATCTTCTACCTTACGAGCTTTATTATAGTTATAAGTATTTAATAAAGATGGTATTAAACTTGTTCTAATAACACTCTTATCGATACTCATAGGATTAGGTAAAGTAATTCTCTCTTTTTCTTCATAATCAAAGCTAGCAGCCATAGATGGTGATACTAAAGTATAAGTTTTAACTTCATTAAGTCCTAAACTTCTAAGTCTTTTAGAAATAGCTTTACGATATTTAACATCACCTACATACTCTCCTCTTTTTAATTCTATTTTAGGAAGAGTTCCTTTGATATTTTGATAACCATAAAGTCTACCTATCTCTTCTGCTATATCATTAACATTAGATTCAATATCAAGTCTTCTACTAGGAATAATTACACTAAACTTGCCATCTTTAATAGTATAAGGAAAGTCTAATCTTTCAAGTTCATGTTTCATAATATCTTCATCTATTTTAATTCCTAGCATTTTATCTACATCTATAGGATAGAACTCTACTAATTTAGGAGTTTTATCTATTTTATCGTGTTTAACAGTACCAGATAAAACAGTAGCATTAGCATATTTTTCTAGTAAATGACAGGCTCTATCAAGAGCATAATTAGTATATTCATAACTAAGTCCTTTACCATATCTTATACTAGCTTCACTTCTAAGGTCTAAGTGAGATGCCGTATATCTAATACTAACAGGGTCAAAGATAGCTGCTTCTATCAAGATATTTTTAGTAGTAGGCTCAACTTCAGTATTAGCACCTCCCATAACACCAGCGATACAAACAGGTTTTTCTCCATCAGTAATAATGATATCACTATTTCTTAAAATTCTTTCTTTATCATCTAAAGTAGTAATCTCTTCTCCTTCTTTTGCATCTCTAACTAGTATTTTGTCACCTAAAGTATCTTTATCAAAGAAATGAAGGGGTTGACCAAACTCTAACATAACATAATTAGATATATCTACAACGTTATTTATTGGTCTCATACCAACAGAAAGTAATCTTCTTTTAATAAAGTCAGGTGACTCTTTGATTTCTACATTAGTAACCATTTTCGCTAAGTAATAAGGACACTTAGTAGTTTCTACTTCTAGTTTAAAATGATTATTAATATTATCTTTATCTTCACGATAAGATAAATCTGGTAGTGTTACTTTTCTATTTAATATTGCAGATATTTCATAAGCAAAGCCGATATGATAGTAACAATCATTATTACGATGTTTATGAATATCTAACTCATATAATGTATCTTCAAGTCCTAAATAAACAAGAGGGTCTTTTCCTACAGGAGCGTCGCTATTTAACTCTTCAATACCTTTAGCATACGTCTCATCATTTTTCTCTTCAAGGCCAAGTTCATATAAAGCACAAATCATACCATTAGACTCTACTCCTCTAATCTTACTGGCTTTAATAGCAAAGTCACCTGGAAGCACTGCTCCTGGTAAAGCTACTATTACTTTAAGTCCTTCACGAACATTAGGTGCCCCACAGACTATTTGTTGTAATTCGTCTTTTCCTACATCAACCATACATAAATGTAAATGGTCACTATCAGGATGGTCTACACAAGATTTAACTTCTCCAATAACTAGATTATCTATTTTATTAGTAATAACTTTCTCAACATTAATACCAGCTTCTGTAATCTTAACTGCTAACTTTTCTAAATCTTGGTCAGATATATCTATATAATCTTTTACCCACTCTAAATTAATCATTGTTATCTAACTCCCCTCTATCAAAATTATTAACTTCTCTTAAATCAGTATTATAGAAAACTCTTATATCATTAATACCATACTTAAGCATTGCAACACGTTCTGCTCCAAAACCAAAAGCAAAACCTGACCAAACACTAGGATCAAATCCTCCCATTCTAAGAACATCTGAATGAACCATACCTGCTCCTACAATGGTAATCCAACCTGTATGTTTACAAATATTACAGCCTTTTCCTTTACAATTAAAACAACTAATATCTGCTTCAACAGAAGGCTCTGTAAATGGATAATAACTAGGTCTTAATCTAACTTCAACATCTTCCCCAAATAACTTCTTAAAGACAACTTCAAAAGTACCTTTTAAGTCTGATAGAGAAATATCTTTATCAACAAGTAATCCTTCTATTTGCATAAATTGATGAGAGTGAGTAGCATCATCATCATCTCTTCTATAAGTCTTACCAGGACATATTACTCTAACTGGCTTCTTACCTTCTGCTTTTAACATCGTTCTAACTTGAACAGGTGAAGTTTGACTTCTAAGTAGTATCTCTTCTCCTTCAATATAAAATGTATCTTGAGCATCTCTTGCAGGATGTCCTTTAGGTATATTTAACATTTCAAAGTTATATTTATCTTCCTCTACTTCTGGTCCATCGACAACATCATAACCCATAGACATAAAGATTTCTTCTACTTCTTCTATTAATTTCTCTAATATATTAGGAGAACCTATACTCACCTTTGTACTAGGTAAACTTATATCAATAGATTCACTTTCTAATTTTTTATTTAATTCATCAGTCTCAAACTTCTCTTTAATAGCATTATATTTTTCATTAAAGTAAGTCCTTAAAGAGTTAACACTCATACCAAACTCTTTTTTCTTATCATTAGGAACATCTTTAATCTTACTATTAAGTTCTGTAATAATACCTTTCTTACTTAAATATTTAATATGTAGTTCATTAAGACTCTTTAAGTCTTTAACACTACTTAAATCTTTTTCAATTTCTTTTTTAATATCTTCTATATTCATCTTCTAACATCTCCTTTATCTTAACTAATCTTTTTACATGAGGAACATTTACATCTTCTTTAGGACTATAGTAAATGGTTCTAAGCCCAGCATTCTTAGCTCCTAATATATCTTTTTCATAATTATCTCCTACCATAACACATTTATAAGGTTTATAAGGGCCACAAGCTTCAAGAAATCCCTCTTTCATTGGTTTCATATATTCTTCCGCTCCTATAATTTCTTTAAAGTATGAATCTAATCCTACTTTTTTAAGTCTTCCCACTTGAGTATTAGTAAATGCATTTGAATATATTACATTCTCTATTCCTTTATTATTTAAATAATCAAGAACTTCTACCACCCCAGGATGAATGACTTCATTAACATTTATCATGTAATTAGACCATTTCCCTATTAAATCTGGACTTATATTAACTCCTGTAGTTACACTAAGAAAATGGCTTAACATTTTTCTATCATATTTAGGATATCTTCTTTCATAAGCCATTAGTAAATCATACCACTTACTAATAAATTTTGTATAATCTTCTTCACTTAAGTTTGCCCTAAATAGTTCTTCTTCTTTTGAAAAATCTCCATCTAGAATTGTTCCATCCAAGTCCCAAATAAATCGTTTAACCATAACTCCTCCTAAAATAAAAATAACTATAACTTAAGGGAGTCTACAAGAAGTATACTCTGTACCACCTTAATTTATAGTTATTATAACTAACTCATTAATCTTAACGCGATAAACGCCTATAATTTTGTTATAGGAACTCCTAAGATGAATTCATAAACTATTCTTATCTATTTCCACCAACCATAGACTCTCTTTAAAGACATCGTTTACTACTACTTCTTAATCATAGTCATTTCATGAATTACTATATCATATTTGAAAGTTAATTGTAAATAGAAAATTTATTTTAATAAATCTGCAAGATACAACTCCTCTTTATCATGTTTCTTCATATGCTTATATTTTTTAATACTATCGACAAGTTTATTTATTTTTTTACCACCATAATAACTTTCTAAAAAACTGTTAGACTGATCATATCTCATACCATTATATATAATATTCCTTTTAGCAAATTCCTTAGGGCTTTCTTTACTTTTGTTAAATTCATTTATTAAATTTTCATTTATTATAAGCAATATTTCCATTTCTGGTTTGGTACAAAACTTAAAAATATTCTTTCTTAAAACTATATTCTTTAAATCTTTGGGTATTACTAATACATCTTTTTGTGTATCGCCAACTCTATAAATAATAACAGAATTGTTATAATGTTTTAATTCAGTTTTAATTACTGGATTTTTAAGTTGCCTTACATTATATGGTCTTCTTCCTATTAAGTCATCTCTTGAAATTTTTAATTTATCATTATCAAGTAATAAATTTATTAATGTCTCTTCATTACTGCCTTCACACATAACTAAATATTTCATCTACATTAATTCCTTCTTAAAATTCATTAAAGATTCATAATTAACATCTGTATTAAAAGCATTAGCATAAAATTTATTACTTTTTGATAGCTCGGGTCTAAATTTATAATTTTCATACATATTTTCTAATATAACTTTCTTATCATACTTACTAATATAAATATTATCACTTCTATTAAATAAATCTAAAAGTTCACAGTAATGAGTAGTAAATATTAAAGTTGCATTCTTTTTATTTACAGACTTATCCTTATATAAATTAACTAAATTTTCAACAAGAGTTTTATGAAAATGATTTTCTATTTCATCAATTATAAGGTCACACCCACTTTTAAGTGAAAAAACAACAAATGTAAATAAACAGAAGCCTTTAGTAGTTCCACTTGATAAAATATCATATAACTCTTTACCAGAAACTTCTCTTGTTTTTTTATTAGAATAAACTATTTTAAATTTTGTCTCATCAATCATTTCAATATTTTCAAGATGTTCATCAAACATTTTTAAAATAGATGATATAATATCTAAATTATTATCTAATAATTTATAAAGATTAAAAGCGCCAACATAATTGCGATATATAAAATCTTCACTTGGACAATATATGCCTCTAATAGTAATATTTTTTAGTATTGTATAGATTATTGAAGTATCTTCTGGTAAATCAGTATTGTTAATTACTTCTTGATATTTTTCATAATCAAATAATTTACTAATATTACATCCATAAGTCTTTTGATATTCTCTTTTATATAGTCTTTGATTTTTAAATAAAACTGTTGTATCATCAAGAGAATTCTTATATAAAGTTGTAACATATCTATACAAATAACTATCATGGAAAAAATATATATCTATATCAACAGGTTTATTAATATATTTAAAAATATCAATTGAATTTTTTATTCTAAAATTAGAAAATATATCATAGATAACAGATAGTAACTCCACTGTCATTGTTTTACCTGATGCATTTTTACCAATTATACCAACTGTTGTAAAAGTATATAAATTATCACTTATTTCATGAAGTTCAAATTCTTTGTCATCAGCTGTTTTATTGGCTTTAGGTATAAAATCAATAGTAAAATTATCTTCACACAACTTAAAGTTATTTGCAACCACTCTTAATAATTTCATTTCTAACCTCCATTCTATAATTAATTATATCACTTAAATTTAAAAAAATACATTTATTTTGTATTTTTTACTATATAATAACAGAAAAAGGTAGAAAATTCAAGAAAAATTTTATTTTTTATATATAGAATACTTCTTTTCTAACTCTAAAACTTTATCTCTTCTTTCTGCCATTTCTACTAAATAGTTATAGTTATAATCTCCTTCTAAATAGTTAGTTAAATTTCTTGCCATTAAGTTATTCATATAATCATCATAATTATCAGTATATACTTCAGCATTATATAATTGTTCTATTAAAATCTTTAAATCACTAAGACTTCTTGTATCATTAGTAATATCTAATCCTTCTAAAACTCTCTTATAATTATCAAAAGCAATTTCACCGCTATCTAGTCCTAATGATATCATTCTTCTAAGCTCTTTTTTTCTAGGTATAAAAATACCTAAAGTCTTTCTTACATATAAAGAACCTTTAATAGTAAACCTATTCCATTCTTTTAAATTATTTATACTATCATAAATATCTACACCTATTTGTTTTAATAATAAGTTATAACTATTAATAGAAAGATTGCCATTTTTACTTGTCTCTTTATCAATAAAATTCTTTCTATCTTTCATTATTTCTAAAGAATAATCAAATTTTTCATTATTAATAATCATATATTCCCCTCTTTCTAACAAGACATATTATATACTAAAGTAGGTCTAAAGTAAAGAAATAGTCTTTACATCGTAATCATTACTAAGATGACTACTAAATATAAATTGACCTTTACTATCTTTAAGGATGTTTATAATCTCTTTAATTATTCTATTATCTAAAAAACTATCTAAATCATCTATTATCAAGACTTTATTTTCTTTAAGAAGCTTTAATATAAAAGGTATAAGTGCAAAGACTATTCTATTACTAAGAGATTCATCTCCATAATCTATTATATAGTTTTTATTATCTATATTATGCTTAAATTTAGTAGTATATCCAAGGCCTTTTCCTAACATAATACTTTTAACATTATAATCTATAATATTAACATTAATATTTTTATAAAATTCTAAGACATAAGGCTTTAATTTATTATTAATATCTCTACTATACAAATTAAATGCAGGTTCAATTAAAGTTCTTATATCTAAACAAATACCTATAGTTGATGTTAAGAAAGTATAAACATCATTTAATTCATCTTTAGCATAACTTAAAAAAAGTCTATTATCTAAAACTATCTTAGATATATTCTTTAACTTATTATCATTAAAGGTATAAGCTTTATTTACTCTTTCAAATATAATATTTTCTTCTTCAAAATCATAATAATACAAATATTCTTTACTTACTTGTTTTTTATTAATAGTAAAACCATAAATATATTTAGTATTATTTTTAAGAAAAACTATCTTAAAACTACTAGGTTTATCGTTATACATGAAAGTATTTAAATAGTTATTATTATTTTTAAGCATTAAACTAATAGCATTTAGTATTTTTAATAGATTAGTTTTCCCACTATTACTAGGACCATTTATATTAACGATACTACTATTCATATCAAAAATTATTTTATTCTTAAATGAGAAAAGATTCTCTACTTCTAATTCTATAATCATAACTCCTCCTAGAAAATTAAAAGTAGTGCTAAACACTACTATACAGTCATTAATTCTTTTTCTTTATCTTTATAGATATTATCTATATCTTTATTATAGTCATTAACAAGGTCTTGAACATCCTTCATCATACCTTTTTCTTCATCTTCAGGTAGTTCCATCTTCTCTATCTTTTCATTAGCTTCATGTCTAATATTTCTAATAGATACTTTAGCTTCCTCAGCCATTGCTTTAACTTGTTTAGTAAGCTCTTTTCGCCTTTCTTCTGTTAAGGCAGGTATAACTATTCTAATAGTCTCTCCATCATTAGATGGATTGTAACCTAAATTAGCGGCGATAATAGCTTTCTCTATATTACCTAAGCATCCCTTATCAAAAGGCTTAATAAGTAATTGTGTTGCCTCTGGTACAGATATAGTGGCAAGACTCTTTAATGGAGTCATAGAACCATAATAATCTACCATAACACCATCTAAACTAGATGGGTTAGCACGTCCTGCTCTAACTGTAGTAAAACGTTTTTCTAAGTTAGCAAGAGCACCTTTCATTTTATTTTCAACATCACTAATAAATTCACTATTCATAACATCTTCTCCTTAATTAAATTCTACTATAAAGTTTAGGAAATATCAATAACTTTACATTTTTTACCCACTAAAAGCAAAAAAAACGGCAAAAAAAGTTTCTTCTTTTAGGACAGTGTATAATCTAGTGTGTAAATAAAAACATGCTAGATTTTTATTTATCAAAAATAATACGAGGAGATGATAC
>CALVIV010000023.1 GCA_944331935.1 uncultured Bacilli bacterium
AACAAAGTTAACCTTTGTTGCTTATCAATTAATAAATTCGGATATCATTTTCGGATTTCCTAACTTAAATTAACCTTTAAAAAATACTAGGTATCTCTATCTAGTATTTAAAGCTAAACTATTTATTTAGCAGCATTTATTTGACTCATTACTTCATCAGCAAAGTTCTCTTCTTTTTTCTCAATACCTTCACCAACAGCATAACGAATCATAGAAACAATAGAACCACCATTTTGTTTTACATAAGCACCTACTGTAACATTAGAATCTTTAATAAATGCTTGTTCTTCTAAACAAATCTCTTTATAAAATTTATTTAATCTACCAGTAACCATCTTTTCAGCTATATCAAGAGGTTTACCTTCATTCATAACTTGTTCTTTAATTACTTTAGATTCATGCTCTACTAACTCACTTGGAACATTATCTCTATTTACACAAACAGGTGCCATAGCTGCAACATGCATTGCAACATCTTTAGCAACTTCTTCTGTAGTATTATCAAGTACTACTAAAGCGCCAATCTTACCACCCATATGTAAATAACTTCCAAATACCTCGCTATCATTTTTCTCTACTAATTCACATCTTCTAAAAGAAATCTTCTCTCCTATTTTAGCAGTTAAACTAACAAGCTTTGCTTCAACAGTTTCACCATTATCAAGGAAAGCTAGCACATCTTCTCTAGTCTTTAAATCATTATTAATAATAGTAGTAGCTAAATAATCTACAAAGTTAGTAAACTCTTCATTCTTAGCTACAAAGTCAGTCTCAGAATTAACTTCTAATATAACTGCTTTATTATCTTTAACTTCTATTTTACATAAACCTTCAGCAGCAACTCTTGACTCTTTCTTAGCAGCTTTACTAATACCTTTTTCTCTTAACCAATCAACAGCTTCACTCATATTACCATTACAAGCTTCTAAGGCTTTTTTACAATCAAGCATTCCTGCTCCTGTCTTATCTCTTAATTCTTTTACATCACTTGCTTTAAACATAATTTATCCAATCCTTTCTTTAATTTATACAAAAGGAAGGAGATTCCCTCCCTCCTTCCTATCTTACTTTGATAAAGCTTCTATAATGTCAGCTTTCTTTAAACCAGTTGTAGAAATATTTTTAGATTTAGCTATTTCTTTAAGTTCTGCAACTGTCATTTTACTATAATCTACAGTCTCTTCTTTAGTAGATTCTTTCTTTTCTTCTACTACTTCTTTTTTCTCTTCAACTTTAACTTCTTTTTTAGTTTCTTTTTTAACTTCTTTCTTTACTTCCTTCTTAGCTTCTTTTTTATCTTTCTTAGCTTTATCTTCTTCAGTAACATAATCAATTACTTCATTACCATTAACTTCTGCAATAGCATTAGTTAAAGCTCCAATAAGTAATTTAACACTTCTTACAGCATCATCATTACCAGGAATAACATAATCAACCATATCTGGATCACAGTTTGTATCAACTACACCAAATACAGGAATATTTAAGATTCTAGCTTCTTTAATAGCAATCTCTTCTTTTTTAGGATCTACTATAACTAAAGCTTGAGGAAGTTTTTTCATATCTCTAATTCCTCTTAAGTTCTTATTAAGTTTCTCATACTCTTTCTTAAGACCAATTACTTCTTTCTTAGGTAATGCATCGAATGTTCCATCCTCTTCCATTTTTTCGATTTGTTCCATTCTTCTAACTCTTGATCTAATAGTTCTAAAGTTAGTTAATGTACCACCTAACCATCTTTCATTAACAAAGTACATATTAGTTCTAACAGCAGATTCTTCTGCAGCTTCTTGAGCTTGTTTCTTAGTTCCAACAAATAGAACTTTTCCTCCATCTTCTGCTATTGCCTTTAAAGCTTCATAAGCTTTATCTATACATTTAGATGTTTTTTGTAAATCGATAATATAAATATCATCTCTAGTTGTATAGATGTATTCTCCCATCTTAGGATTCCATCTTCTTTTTTGATGTCCAAAATGAACACCAGCTTCTAATAAATAATTCATTGATACTACACTCATATTTTAATCTCCTTTTCGTTTTTTATCTTCTATTTTGTTCTAAAAATTATCACTGTTTAATTTAACACAGCACTAGATAATCAAATTCCAAAATATGTTTATTTTTCTAAAGCTGCAATTATGTCAGCTTTTTTCAATCCAGTTGTAGATATTCCTTTTTCTTTAGCAAGTTCTTTAAGTTCTGCAACTGTCATTTTACTAAAGTCTTTAGCTTCAGCCTTTTCTTCTTTTTTAGTCTCTTTCTTAGCAGTTTCTTTCTTAGTTGTAGCCTTCTTCTCAGTAGTCTTAGTCTCTTCTTTACTATCACCACTCTTAACAGTTACTTCACTAGTTGTTTTAACTTCAGTAGCTTTAATTTTTCCTTCTTTACCTTTTTTAGCAACTTCTACAAGTTCAGTAAATGCTTTAGGATCATTAATAGCAATTTCACTTAACATTTTACGGTTAACTTCTACACCTGCTTTATTTAATCCTTCTATAAATCTAGAATAACTAATGCCATTTTCTCTACATGCTGCATTAATTCTAGTTATCCATAATTTTCTAAATTCTCTTTTCTTTTGTTTTCTATCTCTAAATGCATATTGACCAGAATGCATTAATTGTTCTTTAGCACTCTTATAAAGTCTATGTTTACTACCAAAGTATCCTTTAGCTTGTTTTAATACTTTCTTATGACGAGCTTTTGTAACTGCTCCATTCTTAACTCTTGCCATCTTTACATCCTCCTTCTTTTATTAAATAATGTTCTTTAAACGATTTTGATCTGCTTTAGATAAGCTAGATGCACTTCTTTTCTTTCTATTAACTTTTCTTGACTTATATCCAGTATTATGTCTACTTCCTGGATGTCCTATTTTATAGTCATTTTTTCTTTTCTTAAATACTTTCTTACTACCTTTATGTGTTTTTAATTTAGGCATTATAATTCCTCCTTCTACTTATCTTTCTTTGGTACTAAAAACATTGTCATAGTACGACCATCTAACTTTGGATGTTGATCAATTGTTGCATAATCTAGAGTCCTATTAGCAAATTTCTCTAATACTTCTTTTCCAAGTTCAGTATGAGCCATTTGACGTCCTTTAAATCTAATTGTAAGTTTAATCTTATCACCTTTTTGTAAGTACTTAATGACATTTCTAAGTTTAGTCTCAAAGTCTCCTACATCAATAACAGGAGATAATCTAAACTCTTTTAACTCAGCTTGACTTGCTCTTTGTTTTTTCAAAGCCTCTTTTTCTTTCTTCTGTCTTTCGTAACGGTATTTATTATAATCCATTACTTTACAAACAGGCGGATTTCCATTAGGATTCATTAAAACTAAATCTAAATTAGCATACTTTGCTAGAGTTCTAGCATCTTCTATAGATTTAATTCCAACTTGTTCTCCATTAGGACCAATAACTAATACTTCTTTAGCTCTTATTTGCTCATTAATTAATTGACTCTTATTATCTTTTGCTATAATTAACACCTCCATAAATTAAGAAAAGTGGATATATTAATACCCACTTAAAAACCAAAATAATACTATATTATTATATCTAATCTTGGCTTTTTACCTATTGACTCGCTTATCAATCAGGTGGTGGGGTATCCCATCTCTTTCCTTTTCTTCAAGTATTGTATGCTAAAAATCTAGGTTTGTCAACAATTTTAATCAAAAAATATTGATTTTTTTAGAGTTTTAGTTTATTATAAAGTCACTACAAAAAATATTTTGTATAATTTAATTGTAGTTTTGATATAATATTAATGTAGATAATATTATATCTACAATCTTGGTCTGTTATTTATAATGGATCAAACCCGTGTTGGCACCATGTGCCGCTTAAAAAGGTAACCTTTATGGTTGCTTTTTTAATTACTATATACAAAAACTAGAGTTTGCTCTCTAGTTTCTTTTTTAAGTTCCTGTTATGGTCGGAATCACCGCTTTTTTAAGTTCCTGTTATAGTCGGAATCACTGCTTTTTTAAGTTCCTGTTATGGTCGGAATCACTGCTTTTTTAAGTTCCTGTTATGGTCGGAATCACCAGCTTTTTTAACAACACATAATCACTTATGTAGCTATAATGTAACATCTAATAAGGGCTTTGTCAAGAACACCATTTAACTACTAAGACTCTTAACTTCTTTTCTCTCCTTAGCTTTCTCTAAAAAACAAGCAAATATCTTCTTAGAGTTAACATCATCACTAATAGTTATCTCTGGATGCCACTGCACTCCTAAACAAAAGTCATAATCTTTAAGTTCTACCGCTTCTATAACTCCATCAGAACTCTTAGCAACTACATTACACTCTTTAGTATAATCTACACATCTTAAGTGATGAGAGTTAACCATTATCTCTTCACTACCTAATATCTTATATAAAAGACTATTTTTATCTATCTTAACAGTATGAGCAGGAGAGACATAATCTTCTTTATAGTGTAGTTCTTTATTAGGGACATCTAAAAGTTTAAAGTTATCTATTTTATAGTTAGCAATCATCTGCATACCTAAACAAACACCAAGTATAGGAATATTTCTTTTAAGACAAAAATGTAAGACATAATAATCATACTTAGTAATCTTATCTCCACCAGGAATAAATAAACCATCTAACTTTTCTATCTGATATAAAATCATTTCTTGTTCCATACCAGTTAAATCAGGTGCTTCACTACTCTTAGTAGTAAAATAATCTATATCTTGAGGAGGTATTAACATAATAGGTAGCCCTCCTGCTTTAATAATCGCTCTTCTTGTACTTTCCATACAGTACTCTACTGGTGTACCCTTTTCATTAACACCACTTCTAGTTAAAATACCAATTATAGGTCCCATTAGAATTTAATCCTCTCTTCAATATATGGAATAACTTCTTCTAGTTTTAATGTTACTTGTTCCATTGTATCTCTATCTCTAATAGTAACAGTACCATTATCTATTGTATTATCATCAACTGTTAAACTAAATGGTGTTCCAATTGCATCCCCTCTTCTATATCTTTTACCAATAGAACCTGCTTCATCATAACTAACCATAAAACTTTTAGATAACATTTTATAAACATCTATTGCCTTCTCACTATGTCTTTTCTTAATTAAAGGTAATATTGCAACTTTATAAGGAGCTAGATAAGGATGAAGTTTTAATACTTCCCTTTCACTACCATCTTCTAGACTCTCTTTATTATAAGCATCACAAAGAATACTAAGCATAAGTCTATCAACACCAACACTAGGTTCAATTACATAAGGAATATATTTTTCATTAGTAGTAGGATCTAAATATTCAAGACTTTCCCCAGATACTTTTTGATGGCTAGATAAATCATAATCAGTACGACTAGCAATTCCCCATAACTCTCCAAAACCAAAAGGAAAGTTATATTCAATATCAGTAGTAGCATTACTATAATGACTTAACTCTTCTTTTTTATGATCTCTAAGTCTTAAATTATCTTTATTAATACCAAGACTTAACAAGAAGTTATAACAATAATCTTTATAGTATTTATGCCAATCTAACTCCGTTCCAGGTTTACAGAAAAACTCCAACTCCATTTGTTCAAATTCTCTTGTTCTAAAAATAAAGTTACCAGGTGTTATTTCATTTCTAAAGCTCTTACCAATTTGTCCAATTCCAAAAGGAATCTTAAGTCTCATACTTCTTTGCACATTTAAAAAGTCAACAAATATACCTTGAGCAGTTTCAGGTCTTAAATAGATTGTACTCTTACTATCTTCAGTAACACCTTGAAAAGTCTTAAACATTAAATTAAACTCTCTAATATCAGTATAGTCCATCGCTCCACAGTTAGGACAAACTATATTATGGTCTTTAATATATTTCATCAACTCTTCATGGTTCATTCCCCCAGCATCTTCTACTCCATCAGCTTCCACCAATTTATCTGCTCTATGTCTTGTCTTACATTTCTTACAATCTATTAAAGGATCAGAAAAAGTTGCTAAATGTCCACTCGCTTCCCATACTTTAGGATTCATTAAAATAGCAGAATCTAATCCTACATTATTAATATCTTCTTGAACAAATTTCTTTAACCAAGCACTTTTAATATTGTTCTTTAAAAGCATACCAACAGGACCATAATCCCAAGTATTAGCAAGTCCTCCATATATTTCACTTCCCTGAAATATTATTCCATATTGTTTACAATAATTAACTAAATCTTCCATCTTAATATTACTCATTATCTTACTCTCTTCCTCTCTTCAGTACTTTTATTAATTTTATTCTCAGCTTTCTCTAAATACTCTGCTAACTCTTCTATATTCCTTGCTTCATCAAAATATAATTTATAACTACTATCAACAAGCCCTTCTTTTCTTTTTAATTCTAAGGCTTTAAGTGAATAATTATAACTGCCATCTTCATTATAAATTATTAAAGGCTTATCATCTTTAATTTCTATTTTATTATTTAAAAAAGAAATAAATTCAGATTCTGTTCCCAACCCTCCAGTTAAACATAAAATAACATCACTATTTTTATAAATTGCCTCTAATCTTTCAAAAGTAGAATGAACAGGAACTTTAACATCTGCATTCACTTCATCTAACTCATCTTCTCTTCCTACTACTATAAGAAATTTGCCATTTTCTTTTAATATTTCTTTAACATCACGCATAGAACCAGTCTCCCCTGATCCCATAACAAAACAATAATCTTTCATAGCAACTAAATTAGCTATTTTAGAATTATTTAAACGAGACTCCATACTAGCAGTTTCATAACTTCCACACATAATTCCTACATTCATTTAATTACACCTCCGGTTATACTCCTTGTTCATACCATTTATTATATATATTATAATTCTAAAAGTCTAGGTAAAAATATTGATATACCAATAATAACTGCAAATATCGCCGCAACAAGTACTGCCCCTGCCGCTGCATCTTTTGCAACTTTCGCTTTCGCTTTCTTCTCTTCAGTTACAAGGTCAACTACATTCTCCAGTGCCGTATTCATAAGTTCTAAAGAAAGAACTAAAGCAAACAGTACAAAACATACTCCCCACTCTACAAAAGTAATTTTAAAGACTATCCCTGCAATAATAACAAGTATCATTACAAGAAAGTGAATTACCATGTTTCTCTCATGTTTTAAGGTATAAAGTATTCCATTAAATCCATATGATAATGTTTTAAGTAAAGGTTTCTCTTTTTCTTTAGGTTTAAATGTTGCCTCAAAAAAGTATACCAATACTAAAAGTATTACAAGTCCTAAAATAACTCCTCCAACTACATCAGTTAAATAATGAACATTAAGTATTAATCTACTTAAACAAATCAAAACAATTAATGTAGTTAAGAATGTTGTTCCTATCACTTTGTATTCTTCTTTACATTTACTTCTTCTTAAAAGATATATTAAGAATCCATAATAAGTAGTCGCAATTAAACTATGACCACTAGGAAAACTATAACTAGAAAGTATTTCACTTCCAATTAAAGGTCGCTCTCTTAAAAATATATTCTTACTTAATATAATAATACCAGCACTAATTAAGGTATTAATTATCACAAATATTCTTTGATGATTAGTATTAAGTAAAAATATCAAAATTAAAGTAATAATAATTATCGCTTGACTAGATGCTAATGATGTTACGACATTAGAACATACCGTTAAAAACTCTACATTGCTAGTAGATAACACATTATAGATATTATAATCTATCACTCCTGTTATATCTAAAAGTACACAAATAGTTAAAATAACAAATAAACTTAAAAGAATTATTATTTTCCTCTTCATAAACTATCACTACCTTATTTTAATTTTATCACATTCTTTAACATTTTTTTACTATTTAAATAAATTCCTGTATATCTATCATAATAATCTTCTAAAAATTTATTTATTTCTTCATTAACTTTAGGATTAACATCTATTTTTGTAATCTTCTCTAAATCAACATAGTAATACATCTGTAAAAGCTTAATTGCCTTTTCACTATAATATCCTTCATTCTGATAACAGTCTTTACAAATAAATCCCCCTGCTGTTGGACTTAAACTAACTATATTAGTAGTTTTTCCACAGACTGCACAACCTGTAACTATAGGACTGACACCTAAAAAATCTAAATATTTAAGTTCTAATATATTAGTAACAACAGAAGGATTAAGACCACTTTCAATTTTTTCTAAAGTGCTAACTATCAAAGATAAGATATTACTATCTTTAGATTGTTTAACTACTTGTCTTGTAAGGTCTAATAAGTATGATGCATACACAACATTTTCTAAATTCATAATAGTCTTAGGATAATCACTAATAACATCAATACTGATTAAGGTAGATAAACCATTCTCTTTATAATAGAAATGAAATGTTCCATACACTAACTTTCTAGAAGCACCTCTAAGTTTACTTTTTAAGTTTCGACATCCTTTAGATATAATCCCAATAAGACCATATTCACTAGTCAAAACATTTAATATTTTACTAGAATCACTATAATTAGTCTCGTTTAGAACTAGTCCCTTCACGTCCACTATCTTCATTATCAACACTACCTTCACTTTCTTTTATAGACTTTGCTAAAAGAAAATATCTAATATCTCCAGTTTTCTTAAATAAATTCCAAACTATTTCATAATTATTCATATTATCACCTATTAATATAATGATTAATAAGTAATTTTTTTATTCATCTTTACTATCAATTCCTAGTTCTATTAAATATTTCTCTTTATCACGCCAATTTTCTATTACTTTAACATGAGTCTCTAAAAATACTCTCTTACCTAAAAATTCTTCCATATCATTACGAGCTAAAATGCCTATACGTTTTAACATATTACCATTCTTACCAATAATAATTTTCTTTAAACTTTCTTTATCTACAACTATTAACACTTGTATATGTACTAAGTCATCATATTCTTCAAAATTCTCCACATAACAAGTAACACTATGAGGAATCTCTTGTTTAGTTAACATCATTATTTTCTCACGTACAAACTCTCCCATAATAAACTTAACTGAGACATTTGTAAGCTCGTCATTTGTGAATATAACTTCATCAAGTGGTAAATATTTTTTAAGTGTTTTAATTAAATCGTCTATCGCTTTTTTCTTTAAAGCAGATATTGGAATAATCTCATCAAAGTCATATAAACTTTTCGCTTCATCTATTACTTTAAGTAGTTTTTCACTTCCTACTTTATCTATTTTATTTAAGATTAAGAAAACTTTAGCATCTTTATTCTCTTTAATTTTATTTAAAACAAACTTATCTCCTTTACCTATTCCACTATTAACATCTATAAGTAATAAAATAATATCAGCATTATCTATATTCTGATAAGCTTTTTTATTCAAAACACTACCAAGTTTATTCATAGGTTTATGAATACCTGGAGTATCTATAAAGACAATCTGGGCTTCATCATCTTGATAAATTCCTTCTATAATATTTCTTGTTGTCCCTGCTTTATCTGTAGTAATAGCTAGTTTCATATTAAGTATTGCATTTAATAATGTACTCTTACCTACATTAGGTCTCCCCATTATTGATACAACTCCACACTTCATAAAATTACCTCCTTTATTTATAAATTTAACAATTCACTAATATCATCTATTTTATAATCAAAACCATCTACCTTACCAAAGCCATACGCTGCATATACAAAAGGAATACCTGCATAATTACTTGCTTCCATATCACCTTTAGTATCTCCAACATATATAGGATTTTTCAAATTATTACGTTCTATAACAAACTTAATATTTTCTCCCTTACTTAAAAGAGTATTCCCATAACTCTCATAATCACTAAAATAATCCTTAAGTCCACTTGTATTAAAAAAAGATTCAATATATCCTTTAACACAATTACTAACAATATATAGCTTATATTTTTTACTTAGCTTTATAATAGTATCTCTAGTATTAGGATATAAAGTTCCTCCTTCTTTTAACAAGTTATCTACATTTTTATTAAAAGCTTCATTAGCATACTCTTCCCCTTTTTCTCTTGGAAGATATCCATAATATATATTAACAATCTCATCTGATGTTTTACCCATTGCTGATTCAATTTGTTCCTTTGTAACGTCTCTAGTAATATCACTATGTTCTTCTTTTACAAAGCTAGTCGCTTTAAGACAATTATCAACAGTATTCCACAAAGTACCATCTAAATCAAATATTATTGCATCTATTTCTTTATTTTTCATGCTATCACTCTTTTCATCATTACTACTCACATTTTATTCATTTCTTCTAACAGCAAATAAAAACAGCATCTAAATTATAATATTTAACTTTCCTCTTAACCTCTCGATTTCCTTCTTTTTGAACTAGTGCAAAAATTGCACTAGTTGACTTTTCTTCAAGTTCCAAATCAGCATAAATATTTTTCAAATGCTTTGTTATAACAGTTCTATCGACATCATATAAATCAGCAATTCCTTTTTGTGTTAACCACAAGTCCCCTTCACAGAATCTAACTTGAATACCTTCACTATGACTTTGCCTTTCAAAAATCAAAAACTAGAGCACTGCTGCTTCTAACAACTAAATTTTTCTCCAAGAGTATCTCCTCCTAACTTATTATTATATTTTACTATTCATTATTATGATATACAATCTCTTAAAAAGTTTTTTCAAAATTTAGAAAAAACTTCAATACTCTTAGATTTATAATTATTAAAATAATTCCATAATTCTAGGTATAAAAATCATCAAAGCTATAATTGCACTAGTTAAAGTCAATATAAACTCTGCCGCTGATGCTGTATCTTTAGCAACTTTAGCAAGAGGATGAAACTCTTTAGTAACAAGGTCAACTGTACTTTCTATCGCTGTATTTATAAGTTCAACTACTAAAGTTAACCCAATAATTGCAATTATAATTAACCACTGCGTCAAAGATATTTTAAGTAAAAAACTTAACAATAACAAAATAACCGTACATACTAAATGAATATACACGCTCTGTTCATTTTTATATGCAACCTTTAACCCATTCCAAGAATTCTTAACACTAGCAAAAATCCTCTTAATGCCAAAACTTTTATTCTTTCTATCTGGTGATGCCATATGCTTTTAAAACCTCCTCTTGTTTTTTAAACATAACTTCCGCCTCTTCTTCAGTCTCATGATCATAACCTAACAAATGATAAAGCCCATGAACTGCTAAAAAACATAGTTCCCTCTCCAAAGAATGTCCATACTCCTTCGCTTGTTCCTTCGCTTTATCTAAACAAATATAAATATCTCCCAATAATCTTGTCCCATCAGGAATAACCATACTTTTCTCATCTTCTAGAGCAAAACTAATAACATCAGTTACCCTATCAATCCCCCTATATTCTTTATTTAATTTATGAATATAAGAGTTATCTACAATTATTATACTACAACTTGCCTTTTTTAATCTTTCAATTTCGAAAGCCTTATTAATAACCTTTTCTATTATCTCCTCATAAGGAAACTCTTCATCTGTCTCATTATAAATAGTAACCTCATTCAAATTAAACACCAGTCCTTTCTAATGCCTATAATATATCATAAAAAAAGAAGTTTTTAAAGTAATGTTATTAATCCCACTAAAAGAATAATAGACACTAAATTCAAAAACCACTCTCTTTGTAATACCCTAGGACACATATCTCCTATCTTCAAAATAACAATATATAAATAATGACCTAATATTCCTCCTACTATATTTAACAAAATATCATCTATATCAAAAACTCTACCTATCATTAACTGAGTTGACTCAATAGTTAAAGAAGTTAGTACTGTTAATATAAAAATAGGAAGTAACTTCTTTTCTTTTAAAAAGTAACTAGTAAAGAAACCATATGGTAAGAACATAATAATATTACCCAAAACATTCTTTAAAAATAATCTACTTCCTAAATCATATCTAAACATCTCTCTAAAAGGAATTAAATTATTACTAGAAATATTATTATTATCTTGAAAAGTAACTACTTGGAACAAACATAGTATATAAATGATAAATGATAAAGAAATCAATTCCTTATAAAAACAAAACTCTCTTTTATTTTTAACTATATCAGCAACTCTTAAAGTAATTGCAACCACTACTGATATTATTATCATTGGTAGACTAAATTCAAAAACATTACCAATAGTACGACTTAAACTTGTAAACATTTATATCACTTTCCCTCTTCTAGTTACTTTCTTCTTCTAATTTCTTATTTTCTTCTTCAATATTAAAGTCTTTTAAAGATTTATAACTAGTAATATCTTCTTCTACTTTAAAAAAGATTTCTATATCTATTCTATCAGTATTTTCCTCTCTTTTCAAAACTTTTTCAGAAAGTATTTTAATATCATTGCCTAATTTATTTTTTAACTTCTCCACTGCTAATGGTTTTATATTCTCTTCATAATTTTCACTAAAGTCTATATCAGTAGTCTTAACCTCTTCTTTTCTCGTTAAATTAATACTAATAGGTAACAAAGGATGTTTATAAAGAATTTTTTTTGTATCTTTTGAATGTTTATATTTTGAAAAATCTGTAATAGCAATATCATCACTTAAAAAACTAATTTCAAGTACATTTTTATTATTACCAGTTTTCATCTCTTCATGATAAGTAAGTGGCAAAGAAAGTGCTACTTTATACCAAATCTCTGCATATACTCTTCCTTCCGCTCTTACTTTACTAACAATATTACCATTATTTCTAATAAGACCACTTATTAAAGTATCACCTTTCTTAACATAAGCATTCTTCTTAGTAACAACTTCTCCACTCTCTGCTTCAATCTTTGTAATTAGCCCTGTTTTTTTAGCAATAATATCCCGAGGCTCTGTTTCTTTTTTAATATCATCTTTAACTCTTCTAATAAGTTTAACCTCATAACTAACACCTTTCTCTTCTATCTCTATCCACTCTAATATGTCTTTTTCTTTTTTGAGTACCTTCTCTTCTATCTTCTCTTTTTCTTTATAACTTATCTTAAAATTATATTTTCTAAGTCCTGACTCTTCTAAATCCGTAAGTATTATCTCTCTTAACTCACTATCAGTATCAATTACTTTAATAGAAAAGACTATATTAGTAAGAAGATTAAAGAAAAGAAACCCAAGTAAAACCATTACTACAAAAAGCTTTCTAGTCTTAATAAAATGAACTACATTAAGAAGTCCCTTTCTTTTAACTATCTCTATTTTATAAGTAGTACTAATCTTTAAAAGATTATCATAATCTTCTTCCAAGACTTCTATTACAATAAAGTCTCTTCCTCTTTTAAGCATCTTAAAATTAATACTAAATCTAACTAATAACATTAAAAAGGTATCTATTCTCTTACCAGTTATTTTTAATATATAACTACTCATATTTAATCTCCAAGTTGTCTAATCTGCCTAATATTAATAACTCCCTATCTGCTAACTTATTTAAAGAAAAATCTCTTCCTTCTAATGTTATCTTACAAGATTTAGCTTTTATAATTATTTTATTACTACCAAGTGTTAGGATTTTAAGATAATTAGTAATATGAATTTTCTTATCATATATATCAATATGAAAATCTATAGGGTCTAAAAAGTTTCTTAAATAATTATAAGCCATAAAACTTCACCTATAGCATTTTATGTTTTTTAACGGAAAAAAAGAAAAGAAAGATTAATCTCTTTCTCTTCTTCTCTTACATTCATTTTTACGAGCATTCTTAATGGCTTCTTTCTTAGCCTTTCTTCTTCTTACTCCTGGTTTATCATAAGCATCATGCTTCTTTGCTTCAGAAGGGACACCACTACGAGCTAATTTTTGTTTATATCTTTTAATCGCTCCATCAAGATTACCGTTTTTTACAGTTACCTGTGCCATTGCTATTATCCCTCCCTTCACGTTTTACTACAACTGATTATAACACTAAGAACATTTAAAGTACAACATTTTTTTGACATTTTTTACATTTTTTGTAACATTTCTCCTAAAAATAGACCAAAATTATAAAAAGTAAGGACTAATATAACGTTAAGTAAGCTAAAACCTACTAATCTTATAAATCTCTTTACTCTAAGGGACATATATCACCACTCCCTATTCTTCTAAGAGAACTTCCTAACTTTCTACCTGCTAATATTAATATTTCAATTAAGTCTCCTACATATTTAATAGCAGTTGATGTTAAAGAAAAGCCCCCTTTAACATTTTTTAACTCTTTAACTGATAAATCTTTCATTTTAATCACCTCCTCCACATGGTTCTGGATTAGTAAAGCCACTAATTACTCCCACCACAAAGGAAATAATTATAGATACTCCAATTCCAATAACAGTAGCAGAAATAGTCGCTCCCCCTTTAATATTCTTCATTTCATTTTTTGTTAATTCTTTCATTTTACCCTCCAACTATCTATTATCAAACTAAGTATTGTCACTCGTTTATTAGGTAAAAGTATTATCATATCATCATTAACTAATTTAAAAGACTTTTCTAATTCTAAAGTTAAGATAACCCCCTCTTCAAAATTATCTTTACTATTTATTTTATAGTTATATTTCAAAGTATCATAATAGAAGAAGTTATTATCTTCAAATAATTCTAAGTCTAAAGTAGTAAAAACAGTAATAACATCATCATCTATATTTAAGATACTAACAGAATTATAAGTCCATAATTTAATAGAGACTAACAGATAAAAGAACACTATAGTTAAAAGTAAAACAACAGTTATAGATACTAAAAGCATTCCTTTCTTCTTATAATTCTTCATGACATTTACCTTTCTCTAAATAAAATACTCTATTAAACAAATCTTTATTATTAAGACGATGAGAAATATAAATAATTATCTTATCTTGATAGTAATTTATAATATTTTTTAATATCTCTCGTTCTAAAGCAACATCAACATTACTAAGACATTCATCTAATATATAAATATAACTAGGCTTAAACAAAGCTTGAGCAAGATTAATTCTTGACCTTTCCCCCATACTAATATTTTCCCCACCTTCCAAAAGAACAGTATCAAGACTATAGTTCTTATCATTAAATAACTTCTTTACCCCCGTAATAGATAAAAGTGTATTTTGATTAAAATAAGGCTTTCTAGATAAATAAATATTATCTTTAATATTAGTATTACTAAACATCTCTTTATTAGACACATAAGTAACAATATTTCTAAGGTCTGCAAGATTATAATGAGTCAAGTCAATATTACCAAGCTTAATATGTCCAAACGACAGTGGTAAGAATCTCCCTAATAATTTAACAAGAGTACTTTTTCCACTACCAGAATCTCCATAAATAAATACTTTATCCCCTGCTCTAATCTTCATATTAATATTATTAAGTACAAGATTATCTCTATATTTAAAGTATAAATTAGATATAGTTATATCCATATTTTTAGTAAGGTAATTAGAATTAGGAAAAGGTAACAGCAATTCCTTCTCATAATTAAAGATATCATCTAATCTCATCTTTATTTTTCTAGCATTCTGATATTTTAATATAATTAAAACTAAGTTTTCTACATTCTTTAAGCCCATAAAGATAAAACCTTCGAGTAGTAAAAATGTCGCTAAGCTTATTTTAGTTGTTGTTATTAAAAGAATTCCTCCTACTCCTAAAACTAACAAATAGATAGCACCTTCTAACAAGCTTAAGATATTTCTTATAACCTCACTATATCTACTTACTCTATAACTTTCATCTTCTAAAGTATCTGTTACTTTTCTAGTCCTCTTAAACATCACCTCTTCTAAATGTAGACCTTTAATCTTATCATTATTAACTACTACCTGTTGTAACTTACTATTATAATTATCTCTAACTTTATAATATTTAGATAACAACCTAATACTTAATCTCTTCTGAGAATAAATAAATATAAGTAAAATAATACTACTAATTATAAGAATTAAAGCTAAAGAGTTTGATAAGCTTAAAAAGAATAAATAGATAAATGCCAAGATGATAATACTATTAATAAATGTTAATACCCCACTTAATAATGAATCAGCAAAAGTATCAATATCATTAAATAAAGATATAATAATCCCCCTTTCCTTAGTTTGATAGTATAAATTAGGAAGTGATAATAACTGTTTAGTTAAATTAAGTTTTAACTGATAACTAAATTTCTTTGTAAGTTTCATCGTAATAAGCTGTATAAAATAGGCATAAAAAGTCTTTAATACTAAAAGGTAAAGAAAGATAAACAGTAAAACTACTAAATTATAAGTAGATTTAACTGTTAAAGCATTATTAATAATTATCTTTAAAGAAAACAAATTCAAAAGTTCAAGACTAATACTAAGTATTATAGAGATTATCATTAAAACAAGAATATTTTTGTTATTAGTTATTAACTTAAGTATCTCATTTTTAATAGTTTTAACCTTTACAAATCTCTTAATACTAGCTGTTTTCTTAACAAAAAGATAATTACCTGTCGATATCTTATTAAACTCATCTATGGAAAGAGACTTAATAAGATTACTAGGGTCTTTAATAATAACTCTCTTATCAGTGATATTGGTAATTACTACATAGTGATAGAGATTTTTCTTATCATCTATCTTTATATGGGCAATTACAGGAAGTGATAATTTAGGTATATCACTGACATTCCCCTTCTTACCATAAGCATCAAAGCCAAGAGACAAAAGAACTTCCATAAGTCCATACATCGTTGTCCCATCATAGATAGTCTCACTAACTCTTTCTAAGTAGTCCTTTGAAACATTACAATTATAATATTTAGCCACCATGAGCAGGCAGGAAACCCCACAGTCATAAGTTGATTCCTGCGAAACTAATTTTAATCTTTTTATTATTAACACCTCCTATTATAATAATTAACAATATCTATTTTTTTGCTCCAAAAATTTTTGTTTATCAGTTATTTTGACAAATCTCTTAATATTTAAATGACTGTAATAAAATATGGTTAAGGTGGTAAAGATGCAGTTTGGGAAAATTAGAGATTTAAGAGAAGATCATGATTTAAAACAAATAGACGTTGCTAAAATTCTTGGCGTTAAAAGGACTACCTATGCTATGTGGGAATTAGGTGATGTAAATTTTCCAATAGAGAAGTTAGTAGAACTAGCAAGATATTTTCATACTAACGTAGAATATATGCTTAACTTAACTTCTGATAAAAGAGAAATAATCTATGAAAAAGATATAAGTGTAGAATTTATTGGAAATCAACTTAAAAGATATCGCCTAAAGTTAAAGAAAACACAAAGAGAATTTGCAAAAGTTTTAAACATTAGACAATCTAGTTATTCTTATTATGAAGATGGTAAAACTAGGATACCAACTAATAAACTCGTTTTATTAGCGATGACATATCACATTCCTATAAATTATATTTGTGGCGGCAAAAGAAAAGAAAATATCAGTGTCACACTATAAAATTTACAAAAAAGTGTTGACAATAGCCTTTTCTTTTCATATAATTGTAAATGTCAATACAAATTGATGTTTACTTATGCGGATGTAGTTTAATGGTAGAACCTCAGCCTTCCAAGCTGACTACGGGAGTTCGATTCTCCTCATCCGCTCCAATTGATAACTAAAAAGAGCTTAGCTATGTACTAAGTTCTTTTTTATTATCTCCCGTAGTCATCTTGGAAGTACAAAGAGAGCACTAATAAAAATATCATTAAGTAAAGATTACCTTTCGAAAGGTAATTAAACAAATATGATAATTTATCTATAAATTTAAAAAACAAAACCACTATAACTAATATTGAACCACACAAAATTATTATTATAAAAGTCATAACATTTCTCACTTTTAATTATATTACTGATATTTATATAAGAAACTTAACTAATAAAATTAAAATATCAAAACTAAAAAATATTTAAATACTTTAAAATTAATTTTCAAAATTAAATTGTTATATAAAAATATTTAAATTACCCTAATTTAAGAAATAGCAAAACATGTAAAAAAAGTAAAAATAAATAAAATTATATATATAAAAAAGTGGAGTTTAGTATTTGTGCTTTGTATTTTTTTATATAATATTAAATAAACATTTAATTTTTTCTTTAATTTTTTCCTCATCTAATCCAATATATTTTAATGTCATAGAATATAATAATAACTCTATTAAATATGTATCATTAGAATTTATAGGTTTATATTTTAAATCTAATTTACCATGAGCTATTTGATTTCTAATGGTATTAACTCTTTCACTACAACTAGAAATTATTGATTTAGGATTTTTTACAGCATACCTTTTTTTTATAAAATCTTTTAATACCACGTAATTATCATTTAATGCATATTTTAAACACTCACCATAACTAACATCTATTTTTTTTATATTATGTTCAATATTTTTATACTTCTTTTTTAATTTACCTGTTGATTGATTTATTTTATCATTAATGAAATTAACAATTTCATTTTTAGCAATATCAAATTCATGACTTTGAATTTTTACATCTGGATAAAATATTTTAAAAGAATGTTCAAAAGCTATTACAATTGATAAAATTCTTGCAGGAGTATATAAATGTCTATCATAATTGTTATTACAAATATGTGTAGTATACAATTTGTTATCTACACCTAACTTGTACAATTTACTATAATACTTATCAGTATCATTTATCGTAATAATTTGTTTCAATACATCTTTATTCTCTTCAAACTTACCTTTATCAACTATATAAAATTTTCCAGTTTGTCTTCTCAATTTATCTTTAGTATAACAGTAAGTATTTATTTCATTAAATTTAATGTTTGTTCTATAGCAAGAAAAAAACATTATTACTTTTTGAATGTTAATTAATTCTATTAACTTTTTTAAATCATTACAAGTTCTAGATAATTCTAATACTAATAACGAGTTTATCTCTAATGGTCCATAAGTATCATTTTCTTTCTTCCAAGAAAAGCTACCTTTAATTGATACTGAATAATTATGCCATCTAAAATTACCAAAATCTTTATCTTTTTTACTCTTTAATTCTAAATAAAATCTATCAAAACTATTATTTTTTGTTTCTAAATCAGAAGTTATATAATCACTTACATTATAAAAATAATTTATTTCGAGTCCTTTAAATCTAATGCCTTTCACATCATACATATCATTTGTTTCTGGATTAATATCATAAATATACATAAAATCAACAGAATAAGTATAATATCCATTAAAGTATCTTGGGTTGTCTGTAACTAAAAATTTAACGCCTTTATGCCTATCAGTAATACCATCAATAATAATTTTATCTAACCATTTTTTTCTTTTTTCGTTAAAATCTTTATTAAACCACTCAATATATAATTCCTTCCACTTATCAATAGTGGTTGGGTGAATAGTAATCTTATTTTTAGAAAACGAAAATGGAAAAGTTTCTTTTCCAAATTTTAAAAAACCATTAAAATCATCTATAATCATTTTTACTTCACCACCATTATTCCAACTAAATCATCTATACTATATGCAGACATTATTCTTGTATACTTTTCATATATAAAATACTTTAATTCAGGAATTATTTCACCATAATCTCTTGTTTATTTATCTAATATAAAACTTAATATATCTTCATCTTTTAATTTCATAATATTATTAGCAAATGAATATAAATTATTTATAGAATAAACATATAATAGTACTGCAACATCTACTAAACTATCTTCTTCTGTAGTTCTTTTTTAATACTATGATTTAATGTATTCCTTTTAATAAATTGAATTTTTTCTTTAGGAAAATCTTCTTGTATTAATAATTGTTCTGCAATTACCAACCCATACTCATTATATTTATCTTTATCAAAACATCTATCAGTGATAACAATATAATAAAGTAAAGTCACACTTTTATTTTTTTGAAAGAATCAAAGCATAATTGTAAGCATATTGAATATGCTCTTTATAAATATTGTGCTTATCTTTATTTACCCTTAGTTTGTTCTTCAAATTCATTACTTCTTTTAATAATTTATAATTGCATTTCAGTAAAGATATCACTCATAACTATTTCACCACCTTCATATTTTTAAAACTATCTAGAATTTTCCACATATTATTACAATTATTTCTTCTCAGTATAATCAATATAATGAGGAGTATTTTTATTTTCTTCATAATATTGTCTAATACTATACTCTTTTATTTGATGATTGCCATTTAACCATTTATCTATTATAGTTTTTTTATAAATAGAAGTATTAACCTTATCACAAGGAAACTCTATGCATTCTCCACAAAAATCAACATTATGTTTTTCAGTACATTCAGGAATAATACACCCCTTTATACAACAACCACTAACTCTTTCCTTTCTACACCCTGCACATTTAGGATAAGCATATTTTTTCAACTTTTTACTAAATGCTTTAAATTCATCTAATTTATATCTATATTCTTTCTTTAAATTATTATCTAAAAACCCTTCATGTCCTTCTAATAAATGTAATAACTCTTTTGCATGATAACTTATCTGTCCATACTGACAAGCAGTACAAGTTGAACAAAACATAGAGCATGGAGCAACATTATTTAAAATTTCTTCGCTAACTTTTTCTTTTATCATATTTCATCATCTTTCTTATTTTTATATAGGATTTTTCCCTAAATATAGTTAATATTATAAATTATTTCCTAGTAATTTCCTAGTAAATTTCCTAATATTTTAGATAATATATCCAAGTAATATATCATCTTTTTTCAATTCTAAACAAATCTATTTTCTTATTTTTAACAGCTTCATCACTCTTAATATTTGGATTCTTTTCCATTAAATAAGAACTAATATCTTTATAATATTCACCAACTAAAATAGTAGTATATATTAATAATTTAAAATCATTATCACTCGTTACAATATGTAAATATTCTTGTGAATAACTATGCTTACCTAACCTAGTATAACTCTCTTTATATATTCTTTCTATTTCAGAATATCTAAAAGAATAGACTACTTTATTTTGTTTAATTATTATATAATTATCAGTTAAAAAATAATATCTTTCATTCCAATAATCAATACTACCAATTTTATCTAAAATATTATTATCAAGATAGAGTCTAAATTTATCGGAAAGCATAATTAATAGTCAATAACACTATGCAATGCTTTAGAAAGACTGTGATTA